>JAGWZD010000407.1 GCA_018968995.1 Bdellovibrionales bacterium | reverse complement strand
AAGCCCGCACCCAGGCCAAGATTAAAGTTACCGGTGCCATTTCCAGCAGAACCTTGCGGAGCAATCAGAAGTATAGCGGTCACAGAAGCAGGTGCTGAGGAAGAGGGGCACTGGAATGCTTTGATTTCACCTTGGGCACCGAACATGGTTCTGGGAGCGGGTGGTGCAGGTGGAGTTGTGGCACCTGTGGAAGCCGGGCGGTTATTAGGGTTTTGCCACCAATTACGCGCAGGAGTAGGTACTGTCGCACCAGCTGGATATTGATCGAACTCGAAATTGCGAAACATGGCTTCTTGTTCCATGTAGGGTAGCAGACGAGCCATACCACCGACATTGCCGAGATCAACCCCTACGGGGAGTGTCCCATTAGCGGACTCGAAACTGTGGGCAGCTAGGCCAATCTGCTTCAGATTGTTGGTGCATTGCATGCGAGCCGCCGCTTCGCGCACTTTTTGCACCGCTGGCAGCAGCAGCCCAATCAAGATCGCGATGATAGCGATCACCACCAACAATTCGATCAGCGTGAAGGCTGAACGGACCTTGATCTTCTTCACGTTAAATCCTCCAACTCTTCATATACGAGATCAATAATTACCAGAGAGCAACTAGAGAGAACTCTAAGTTAGTTAAGTCAATCTGCCTCTATCGGCATCCGCGAAAAGCTAATTGATTGCCACATCAAACGTGGTCGAGCGTTTGACAATCGTAGTAAGCATATTGGCAGGAATGGTAATTCAGACTCGACATGTGGGCGGGGAGGTTGGAGAGAAACCTTGCCGGCTGACTGACCACCAAGTATAAATTTAACCTATTTCAAGTCCAATGCAATGCCAAAATCATAATTTTGTCATATTTTTTTCTTTTATGTCTCTCAAATGACATTTAGGAAAAGGATCTTTTAGCTAGCTTTTACGTCACCCAAGTTCATTCTAACGAAGACATCTTAGAATTTTCCACTTATTTTCATACTGAATCTACCGTTTTGCCGGCTTCCGTGTGTCCTTATCAGAAAAGACTATCTTTCTCCGACAGACTGAGTAGCTTTTTGCCACTTGCCCCACTGGCAACGTCTGAAATTTCACGCTTGACGTTTTACGGATACCGGTATGCCCGGCAGAGCCGTCGCCGGTTCTGTCTTGCGATAACCCAGCGAGCGTAACACCTCAAGCACTTCGCTCCACGTCGGGAACGGTCGTCGGTTGTTTCGCTTGTACAGATCCATCGCCCGCATGAACGCCAGTTCTTCCTCGCTATATTCTTTCTCACACGTCGTCGGATCAACCTGACGACGTCTTTCGCCTATCTCTTCCTTGCTTCGGCGATCTTTACCGCTACGACGTTCAACCGCGACAGGCACCGACTTCTTACGTCGATCGCCGCGGCGTGACTCGATAGTCGCTTTTTCCGCACTCGGAGTATCTTCGGTCTTCATCGCTAAAGTCGCCTCAGGTGGCGTATTTTCTCTAAATTCAATATATCTTTTCACTCTCCAACTACAATATTTCTCGATAGGAAAACACGATAAAACATCCGACTTCGATGCTTTCTACCGGTGAAATGATCTTTTCGGAGTATATGGATAGACGCACCCTTGGCTCTTACGAATAGGCGACAGGCCCTCGTCCGTGATCTTCCTGTCGTCACAACCGCTCCGTCCTGCGTTCGGATGCCAACGGGCTAGGCACATTTTCTTTTTGCCTGATAACCAGTTGCTGAAAACGCCGGCCTGTGCATCACCGCCGTTAGATACAACCGCCCCAGGCCAGGACCGAAGCCCTCCAGAATTCGGTCGCACACCGTAGCGAGCTTCATCAACCCCGGCATAAATCGAAAATAACCGGGATCGGCGTAACGCCGCACCCGCTCCAGTTCGA
>JAGWZD010000032.1 GCA_018968995.1 Bdellovibrionales bacterium | reverse complement strand
CGGCCGCTTCGCGAACGAACCCTCGAGATCGTTTCCGACCTACACGCTTTCGAGGAATTTTCGGTGTTCCTGGGAAGTTTTGTGAAAACCGAAACTTAGCAACAATAACCGATAGTTGGCGGCGTTTTTATTGCGACCGACTTTGATGGTTTTTGCCTGTTTTTTGCCGGTCGTGTTCACTTTCTGTTCACATTGAGGCGCAGGCGATGCTGGATAGCCCGAAAGTTCAGCTTGCAAAAGTGTAGCTAATAAGCTACACATGAAATATGGCTGCGGAGCCCAAGCTGATTGCCATCTATGAAACCGAGGAAGGCCAGCGGCCATTTAAAAAATGGCTCGATTCGTTGCGAGATAAAACCACTGTCGCTCGAATCAATGCCCGGATTGCCCGTATCGAGGCAGGCAATTTCGGAGACGCGAAGGCGGTAGGTGAAGGGGTGATGGAGCTTCGGCTCACCTTCGGAAGCGGATACCGGATTTAATTCGGCATAGACGGCATTCAGCTCGTGATCCTGCTGACTGGTGGCGACAAGTCCAGTCAGGAGCAGGACATTCTGAAGGCAAAGGCATTTTGGACCGATTATTTGCGGAGGACGAAAAATGGCTAAAATCAACAAGGCCGCTGTTTCTTACCAAGATGACCTGGTGGAGTCACTTCGCGGCGACGAAGAAGCCCAGATCGAGCTCATCCGGGCAAGCTTTGAGGACAACGGCGACGAGCCTGCTGCGATCCTCTCTGCAATTCGCTCGGTTGCCGCAGCCCGTGGGTTCAAAAGCTTCGCTGAGTCTGCGGAGCTGAATCGAGAGAATCTCTACCGGGTTCTGTCCGACGGCGGAAATCCACGGCTGGATACATTTTTCAAGATCGTCGACGCGCTCGGACTTCGGCTTTCCGTCGAACCCAAGCGAAAAGTATCTTGAAGACCCAAAAAGCGCAGCGGTGTGCCGCGAGCTCTATGAAGACGTCTTCCGCAAAATCTCAGAAACAGTATGATCAGGCTTTTGAAATGGACTTAGACAGGATACTCGCCGCCAAGCAGGGCATTCCTTACCAGGTGCTGATTCGAGTCTTCATCCTGGATGCACTGAATCGGATGAAGAAGGCGGCGTGAGGTGGTCGCTACCACTACGACGCTGATCGGAGAACGGCCCCAAATTCCAATCAAGAGCGCTGCCGGATAACACGGCGAGCCTTGTGTTCTGATTGCTCGGAGTGCGGGGCTAACGTCATGCTTACTTACAAAGTCCCGAAATCAGAATTTTCGAAGGATGAACTTTATCGGAAGTGAACGTATCAGGTTGGGTAGAAAAATCTCGCCCCACGGTGCGATTCACCACGGAATTGCATGCGGAATGGTTGCTCGAGAAGGTTGAGTTCACCGTATCGGATCCTTCAACCACAAGGCTCCCATTCTGATAAGCTAGCTTGTACGTCGGCAAGAAACAAATAGCCGGACCATCTCCTTCACCTCTCCAGCCTCGATAAAGGCGCATTTTTTTAGAGCCGTCCTCGAACGTGGCCTGACTCAGCTTGACCTCCAATTGGGAAAGCGCTTGCTGGAGAACCATCTTCTCGGAACTAGAATAAGACATGCGGATCATAGAAGTCGACATGTCGAAATACATTGCTGGGAAGCTTGCTCCCGCTCCCGTCACCCGCGCCGAATACAGAGTGCACTGGGCAGTTGTCGCTGCCTTTTTTGGCCTCTGGTCGCTCTATTTTGGAGTCAAAAGCCTCCTCACTCCGATTCAAGTGGAATTCATGGGCATTTTAGCTACGTCCGTGGTTACCACCTTTTGGGTCTGGTTGGCTGCATCTGCTTCTTCGGCTTTTCTTCGACTACAAACTCAGACTTTTCGACTGACTGCCACGTTCATCGCCGCGAGTTTCGGCACGATAGGCTTTTTTTTGGTGAACGACCTATCTCCTATTTTCTACTTTTACTTCCGGCCGCGCTGGCTGGCATCGCTTGTTGTGGTGGTGCTGCATTGTGTAGTCGGATTTTACTGGGCGTTTTGGTTTGCAAAGAGGGCCCTCCCAACCACCGTGATCTCCATGGTCAGGAGAGTTGTCGCAACGGTTCTGGGTTTCTTAATGTTCAGTTTGATGGTTCTTTCATCGGCCACACGAAACAGCCCCAGGGAGTTACAGGAGTCTCAGATTATTCCATTTGCCGCTCAATCGGGCGCGCAGATCGATCTCCAGTCGCAACTTGATGGGCACTTTAAAAAAGTAAACGCTTCAGCGATGTCGGAGAGAAAAAGATAACTAGGGAGGCCGGGGTATTAACTCGATTCCTGAATTCTCGGATAATAGATTTGTGCGTGTGTTTAGAGAAATGTCTTCTGCCTTGATCCTTGTCTGGAGCGCCATGCTGGGCGTCATTCCCTTGGCACACGCTTCGCCACAAGCTGAAGATCTTCAATACGAAAGCACCGAGTGCGATGCTGCTTTGCTGAATCAGAGCGAGGTTCGATCCGAGCTCGAATCGATCCGGGAGATTTTTGAGAGCGCGGGCCTTGGCGGGGCAAATCCGGAATTCGGCTCAGGTAAAGACTTTCACGGAGTGGACGAAGTCTTCACCCCGGCCGAACTCGGGCCCATGGCTTTTTTGAAGCTTTGCCTGAAGCCCAAGAGTTCTGATTTTACACAGAACGTGATTGCCACCGAAGAGGGGTACCTGTTTCACGGACAAACCCCAAGCAAACTGCCCTACGCGATTTATTTTACAGGTATCGACAAAGAAGGCGTGAAGAAGTTTGCCGACTCTCTGAACTCTATTGGAAAGACCGCTTCTTTTCAGGTTTTGGATTTCTTCATTCCTAGTGCTTACGCTGGCAAGAATGAGATTCTAACGAACTCTCGGAAGCCAAAGAGAGACCCAAGCAGCAAAGGATCTCATCGCGACATTCTGGCCGCTACGGCATCTTGCGGGGTTGGTCTTGGAAAGGGGGTTTTGGCCGCCACAGTAGTTCCTGTCGTGGGGATCGTAAAGACTACTGTTCGATTTATCGAGGGTGTCGCTTTCGCCGTTAGAAAACCCGCCGAGGCGTGGAATCGAATCGTCAAAAGAGTGAAGGACCTGAGCGGTGTCATTAAGGGGTTTAGTCTTTCGAAAACCTTAAGAGGAGCCAAAGGCGCCTTCAGAGATCTACCTTTTGGCAAAAAGGTTGAGGTGGTGTGCGCGGTGGTTTCGGCCATCGGCACCTCGGCAGCCCTCAGTTTATTTATTGCTCCCCTAGCTCCAGCGAACATTGTCATGCTGGTGAATATTCTTAGCGCTGCCGGAATGCTGGATACCGTCAAAGACTATTTGATTCCTCCCGAGAAGGAACTTCCTGACCAGCCCGTGAGCAACAAGCTCAATAAGCTCATTCAAAGCCTCCAAAATATTGGAAAGACGGGCTCGCCGGCTGGGTCGAAGTGTAATCCGTAGACGAAAAAGCCTTGTCCCGGATGTCGTGATAGGATGACCTAGGACTATGCACCTGCCCTTACTCCTTAAGGATCTCGCAATCATCCTCGGTTTGGCTGGCGTCATAAGCCTTGTCTTCCGACGCCTGGGGCAACCCGTTGTCCTGGGTTATATCTTAGTTGGGATTCTTGCTGGACCTCACGTTCCTTGGATTCCAACAGTCACCGATACTCCAAATATTCAGATTCTCGCTGAGCTTGGAATTGTTTTTTTGCTCTTTTCTCTGGGATTGGAGTTTAGCTTCCCCAGGTTACTTCAGACTGGTTTTGCCTCGGCGACCATCGCACTAATTGAAGTTGCCATCATGGGTATGATCGGCATCTTTTGCGGCAAGGCGCTGGGCTGGTCGACCATGGATAGCGTTTTCCTTGGCGGTATTCTCGCAATTTCCTCAACGACCATGATCATCAAAGCGTTTGATGAATTAAAGCTGAAGTCTCAACGGTTTGCTCAAACGGTCTTTGGAGTACTAATTGTTGAAGACCTCGTTGCGATTCTGATCTTGGCTGCATTATCGACCATTGCGATTACTCGCGAGATTCAAGGATTCACGCTACTTGCAGCCCTCGGCAAGCTCACCCTCATTCTGCCTGTCGTGATCGTCTCGGGCATCTATTTCATTCCCAGGATTTTAAAGATGTCGAGACGCTGGCTTGATGCCGAGGCGCTTCTGATTTTCTCCTTAGGCATTTGTCTTGGGCTTGTTTTACTCAGTGATTGGTTAGGTTATTCCGCCGCTCTGGGCGCTTTCCTCGCGGGGGCAATCCTCGCAGAATCCCCCGAAGGTAAGAAGATTGAGCACTTAATAGAACCCGTTAGAAATCTTTTCGGGGCGATATTTTTCGTCTCTGTCGGAATGCTCTTCAATCTTTCCGTGTTGGCAGACAATTATTGGGTCGTTCTTATCGTGACTCTGGTGACTATTATTGGAAAAACTATTGCTACTGGTCTTGGCGCGCTCATCGCTGGCAGGAGCTCTGAAGAATCTGTTCAAGTGGGCTTTAGCATGGCCCAAGTGGGTGAGTTTTCATTTATCATTGCGAGCCTGGGCGCCAGCCTTGGGGTTACGAGCGAGTTTCTCTATCCTCTGGCGGTCTCGGTAGCAGTAGTGACCAGCTTCACCACACCCTACATGATTCGCGGCTCTACGGGCGCCGCAAGAGCATTGAAAGGAGTGACACCGCTGAGTCTACAGGAGCTCCTGAGTCGCTATGAGCTCGCTCTTCAGCGCGTGCGAGTTTCGCCCCAAAAAAGTGGACTCCGTGCGCGACTCTCTGAACTTAAAGATTTAGTTTACCGGGCTTTAAGGGCCGAGCCCCTGCCCTTTCGAGAGCTAGCGCCCTGGAACGCTCATTTAGATGCATTTAGCATTGAGCCTGGATCGACTCTTTCAGGAAAAACTCTCCGCGAAGTAAACGTCCGAGGACTAACTGGAGCAAATGTTCTTGTCATCAACCGAACTGGCAGCTCGATTATTGCGCCAGATCCTGACCGAATTCTTCTCCCCTCCGATCAACTTGTGGCTCTCGGAAGTGATCAACAAACTCAGGCTCTACGCCTGCTGGCTGAGTCTCCCATGACAAGTGCGCAAGACACTGTCTCTAATCCAGAATATGTCCTGGAAGCTGCCCTAATTCGCGAAGGGTCGTACTTGGATGGTCGAACCATCCGTGACGCCAGTGTACGCGAGACCTTGGGAGGGCTAGTAGTCGGGATCGAACGCGGCGGAATTAGAATCACAAACCCAGAATCCAATACCGAACTCAAGCACGGCGATATTATTTGGGTGGTCTGTCCGCTTGGTTCGCGAGAAGCCGTTGCACGAATCGCTTCATCCCCACCTTAAGTTGCGCATCGAGATCAAGGCATTCTGAATTTCCACGTGCAGAGAAACCACCTCGTCACGAGCTACAGTCGCACCAAGCCGATTTAGAGATCCGTGCCCTACGAATCGAAGGGGCACTCTTTTGCTAGGAATACTCAAACTCACTGAGTCTAGCGCTCTTTAAGACATCAACCAGATCATGATTCGCCAAGTACGAGTACTGAGCGAGTTTTCGTTCCAGATACGAGTGATCTCATTCACAACGTCGGCGCGACGTAGCTGGTAAAATCCACCAGTCGCCGGGTTTCGAGTCGCGGATTGAAAAACAAGAACCATGCTCTCGGTGGTTGGATAGATTTTCACGTTAGCAACGCCACTCACGCCTGAAACAGTCGTGGGCAGTGAAGCCGACACGGTTGAAAAAGGTGGGTTATCGTACAAGGCACCGGTCTGATACGGAAACGCGATCCGCGGCGGAACAGGCATCGCTACAGTGCAGCTGTAGGTGACTGCCGCTGCCTGGGTGTTCAATTGTGCCAAGCACTCATCCAAAGTGAATCGAAAGCTTCGGCTCACGAACACAGGAGTCATTCCCCGACTGTCCGATACTTCAGCGGCTTGAGCCCCGCTCACGAAAACAGACTGTAAAACTAAGCCCGCCACCAGCGCCGCACTTTTGAACTTCATTGAACTTCACTCTCCCTAGAGATTGCTGTTGGCGACTGGATACAGGCCAATAACGCAAGTCGTCAATAGCACCGTTCCTCAATCCTAGATGCATGAAATATTGAGGTTTTTGGACCTATCGGTCAGGCGATCGCTGCACTGCTCGAAGCCTGCGTGGGCCTAACGGCGAGGCCGAAGAGTCGTCCACCCATTCATCTCATGAAGCGAACGAAGTCGTGTCTTCCTCCCAGTGAATATAGCGAGCTTTACCAAAATCAGAAATCCTGTCTCTTCCATGAGGAGACAGGAGTAACAAGAAGCCCCAAGCGTCCGACCCACGCATTTCCGATGAGCTCTCAGTGTTCATGGTCTCAATAACTCATGAAAACAAGCGAAGCATCAGGCCGCGTCATGCGGTAATTTCGTGTTCATGAGAAAGACACTAAAGGCACTCCCAAAAACCGTCTGGCTGATCGGATTCATCAGCCTAGTCAACGATAGTGCCAGTGAGATGATCTATCCTATCCTGCCGCTCTATCTTTCTTCGGTCTTGATGGCAGGCCCCAAGGCCATCGGCTGGATCGAGGGAGTCGCCGAGTCCACGGCTAGTTTATTAAAGCTTTTTTCCGGGGTGATCATGGATCGAACGCGTCGATCTAAGCCCTGGATGGTCTTCGGATATGGCATCGCGGGCCTAGGCCGGCCACTCATCGCATTCATTGGAAGCTGGCCTATGCTGTTGTTGATTCGATTCGCCGATCGCATCGGAAAGGGCCTGCGCTCAGCACCTCGCGATACCCTACTCGCATCCAGCGTACCGGCAGATCAAAGAGGGCTCGTGTTCGGATTTCACCGCGCCATGGATAATGCCGGCGCAGTGATCGGACCTGTGGTGGCGTATCTGATGCTGTCGGCTCAAGTTCCGCTTCGCTCCTTCTTCCTCTGGTCGATTATTCCCGCATCTCTCTGCCTCATCTTGACCCTGTCTCTTCATGAACCATCGCCCTCGGCGCCTCCCATTTCAGGAAAAATCCGCTGGAGTCTCGACGGAATGCCAGTGGCATTCAAAAGGTATCTGGTGGTGATTGGTCTTTTTTCTCTCGGAAATTCCTCAAACATGTTCCTGCTTCTGCGCGCCTCCGAGTTAGGAGTTCCTAAGGAGCAGGTCCCCCTAATTTGGGCGATGGTATCGGCGGTCGCTACGCTCTTCTCGACACCGCTTGCGGCCTGGTCCGATCGGATCGGCCGAGGCAGACTACTGCTCTTTGGATATCTGGCCTTTGGCGCTTACTATTTTGCTCTGGGCACGGTGCAGACGACGCCTCGAATGGTCTTCTGGATTTTTCCACTGTATGGAATTTTCGTTGCAGCCACTGAGGGGGTAGAGCGCGCACTGGTTGCAGATCTTGCGCCCGAAGCGCGCCGTGGAACGGCCTTCGGGTGGTTTAATCTTATCTCAGGGATTTTTTTGCTCCCGGCCTCAGTTCTCTTTGGCTGGCTGTATCAGTCCGTTTCACCATCGATGGCGTTCGGATTTTCTGCTGCGTGCGCGGTGATTTCCTCTCTTTTACTTCGGTTTTGGGTGGGCTTGCGGGACTTACAAACTTCGTCAGCCAGCTCGAGAGTGCCCGACTAGCAGGAAAGTTGAACAATGAGCAGATCACTCAGTACCTAGAGGCCTACGCGTCGGGACCAGACGATTCCGCACAATAGAAGAAGATGCTCGGGAAGATTTTTTTATTAGTGGCGGAGAGGGAGGGATGGCCTGCGGCCGCTTCGCGAACGAACCCTCGAGATCGTTTCCGACCTACACGCTGTTCGCACAGCGAAGGCCATTAGATTCAGCATTGATCCACAATGGGGGTCAGAGTCATGCGGCGCTGCTCAAATGATGAAGAATCTTTCGCTTTTTAGGAATTCTCAGCTCCACTAAGAAACCTTCATGAAAAGCTCTGAGAAAGACTCCCGAGCGCCATCCCACTCTACAACCGCTGAAGATTGAGCTTCGCAGGAAGGCCGCCTTCACCACTGTCGGTGCATTCTTCGCCGAATTGATTTGGCTTAAGGCTTACAGACTGAAGGACTGAAATCTTTCCGTCTTGGTCTTCGATCGTGATTGGACCTAGGTCGTGACTCGCCCAGGCGGTGCAAGGATCCAGCGAACAAGTTCCTGTCGTAGAGCAGCTAGAGAAGGTTCCTGTGACAGAGGTGTCACTTGTCCAGCTGTAAGACTGCGAAAAAATGGCCGTACAACCGGTCTGTGCACCCCAGTTCCGATACATGAGATAACCACTCTTTTCCTCAAGCTTGATCTCTAAATCAGAAGGGGCTGGTTGGGGGTCCTGCAAATCCACCCCATTACAAGTGATCTTGGTCACTGCATAAGTAGCAAACTGGTTCCCCCCGCACCCCACGAGAACACTCGAAAGCGCTAGACCCAAGACTAAACCCACCCACGAATTAATTTTGAAAAGTTGCATGGCTGGTAGGTTATTTTTTTTTTTATTTTTTTGCCAGTCTTTTAACTTTGAAGGCCTTATTAGGGTTGGGCATTCCCGATAGCTTTAGACTTCTCAGTCTGCACAAAGCACTCGCGAGCGAATGTAGGTTGCCGCACCGGGAACAGACAGATTATTGGAACACTTGCACTGCAAGGTGCGGAAGTCTGAGGAAGGATAATACTCGTAAAGATAATCGCCGGTCGGACAATCACAGGAACCACCTACGAGTAACTTGCCTGAAGGACACGAAAGAGTGGCCGTAGAAGGTTGGCTAGGCACAGTCATCGTGGTGTCTTTTGATTCATACACATAGCCCCACTCTCCAGCTGGGCTTCTAACAGTCGGCCCACCCGTCACACACTGAGCAGTCACGGTGATCAAGCTGGTTCCATCTTGACACTCACCTCTAGCCGAGGAGGCTGAAGACTCGCCGATTCGTCTAATCTTTGTAGCAGCAGCGACACTGGCTCCGCAGAGAACCCCTGAACCTAGCCGAAGTATAGGTTCATCACCACAACCTGCCTGAGTCGTGCTAGAGGAGGACTCAGTCCGCGTTACTCCCGATTTACTGGTACAGAGAGCCACAACTTTGTGAGCACCTGAAGACGGAGCGTCATCGCAAGTACAGCCCCACCCTTCCCCCGAGGTGCGCAGGCTTGAGGTGATGCCATCGCCATTAGCGCACGAACACCCACCAGCGAGAAGTTTCTCATTAGCACCGCAACTGACTGAGAAAACGGTGTTTTTTCCAGCAGTGCTTGAAGATTCATAACGAGTGATCGGAAGGCCTCCGGCGCTTAAACTAGAGCTCGAGGTCGGCTCGCTCCCCCCGCACCCCACGAGAACACTCGAAAGCGCTAGACCCAAGACTAAACCCACCCACGAATTAATTTTGAAAAGTTGCATGGCTGGTAGGTTATTTTTTTTTATTTTTTTGCCAGTCTTTGCTGGCGGAGACGTGATGGCCAGGAGGGTCCGAGCGCCCGACCTGTCCAGTGGACAGGCGACGCCATGAAATGGCGGAGAGGGAGGGATGGCCTGCGGCCGCTTCGCGAACGAACCCTCGAGATCGTTTCCGACCTACACGCTTTCGAGGAATTTTCGGTGTTCCTGGGAAGTTTTGTGAAAACCGAAACTTAGCAACAATAACCGAGAGTTAGCGGCGTTTTTATTGCGACCGGCTTTGATGGTTTTTGCCTGTTTTTGGTCGGTCGTGTTCACTTTGTGTTCACAACGTCCCATCAGGTGGGTCATTATTGTCATTTTTAAACCACTTCGTAGGTCAAAATCATTGCCATATATCCTTGCCCTGTTTAGGCTAGAGTCATGGAAGCACGAACCCTCTCGGCGGTACTCGAAGGAAAGCTCAAGGGAACACCCAAAAGTATCCTGATCGTCGGCCCCAGACAGACCGGAAAGAGCACCCTTCTGAGAAAACTGGGCGTCACGATTGAGATTAATCTCGCCAATGAGAGCACCTATCGGGCCCACCTGAAGGATCCGGCCCTTCTCGAGTCGCTCGTGCTCGGCCTCAAAGTCGGCCCGAAAGGGGCGCGCGTTCTTGTGGACGAAGTGCAGCGCATCCCTTCCATGCTGAACACCATCCAAGCGCTGATCGACTCGCACCCGAAAATCCGATTTCTGCTCACCGGTTCATCCGCTCGCAAGCTGAAGCGCGGCCAGGTGAATCTCCTACCGGGACGAATTTTTCGATTCGACCTTTTTCCGATGACTTACGGGGAGCTGGCTCATCGCTGGGATCTGCAAAAGGCCCTGACGATCGGAAGTCTCCCGGAAGTTTATCTCAACGACTACGGTCCGGAGCTCTTGGCCAACTACGTTGACAGCTACCTGCGCGAAGAGATTCAGGCCGAAGCGTTGACTCGAAACGTGCAGAGTTTCGCGCGCTTTCTCGATCTTGCCGCAGAGATTTCGGGGCAGTGGATCAATTACTCTCAGTTAGCATCCGACTCAGAAATCCCCAAGGAAACCCTGCGCAGGTATTACGATATCCTCGAAGACACCTTGCTCGTGCATCGGTTGCCCGGGTTCACGGCAATCAAGGGCAGCAGAAAGGCACTCCAGCGCGAGAAGATCATCTTCTTCGACTTGGGCGTGAGAAACGCCATCCTCGGCCAACAAAAGAATGTCTTCACCGAGAGGCAATTGGGTGAATTTTTTGAACAGTGGCTCGTGAACCAGGTCTTCGCGGCAAACAGCTATGGCCAGCACTCCTGGAAGCTCTACTCGTTCCGAGATGATCTCAAGCGTGAGGTCGACCTGATCATCGACCGCGGCAGCGAACTCTGGGCGGTCGAGATCAAGTATTCGACTAAATTCGATCCGCGTGATCTCGGAGGACTCACGGCATTCGCTGGAATTGCGAAAAAGAAGGTCCGCTCGATCCTAGTCTATCGCGGAAAGCATCGCCAGATTCGAGACGACGTCGAGGTCATGCCCTATCAAGAGTTTCTGGAAGAGATGGGAAGCTGAACCGATAGGGCGAAATTGACGAGACCGGCGCGCCGCCCTTTTCCTTGCGATAGAGGGTTTCGATTGATGCCGAAGGACTCTACCGCTCCGGCGAGCTTGATTTTGAGACTGTGTCTCTGATGGCCTAGCCTTATATTGTTAAGAATCTCCGGCCAAGCTGAACCTTGCCGAGACGAACACGATGAGAAAATCTCGTGCACTCCCCCTGTTGGTTGCCCTTTCGCTTTCCGGTACTGGTACTGCGCTCGCGAGCTTTCTGGACGATGATATTGAGAACGCGGCGTTTTCGGACCCTCTTCCCGACACAACGATTCGAACCAATACTCAGGCCTGCATCAATCGCTACCAAGATCTCTACACTTTGGCGGGCCAATACTTTAACAACCTCCCCGCAGCCACCAGCGTGAAGCGAATCGACATGCTGGTTGGGGGAGTCCCCTCCAGTTCGGGCTTTACAGCTCTTGAACTGGGACGCCAACATCAGACTGAGTACTATTCGATGCGCTCGACTTACGGCACTGCAGATACCAAGTTTGCAGGCATTCAAAGCATTTTGCAGGATTCCCGTGACCCAACCACAGCAACCGTACAATCACTCCTGACTCTGACTCGTAGTGATGGAATGAGGCTCGTTATTGGCGCTCGGCACTCCTCCTGCGACGCCACCCAAAGACGTCTTCCGCAAAGTCTCGGAAAGAGTCTGACCAAGCTTTTGAACTGGACTCAGACAGAATACTCGCGGCCAAGTCCGGGATGACATCAAGGTTCTGCCTTAGCCCACCGCTACGTATTGCCTCAAAAATGAATCGTACCGAAGCTGAATGAACTGGACTCACGCCGCAAGCTTGAGTGCTTCGCTCTGTCGTTGCTCGTCTCGGAGGGTTTTGAAGAAGAGTTGAAGCCTTTCTTCGATCCTGGCTTTCATC
>JAGWZD010000406.1 GCA_018968995.1 Bdellovibrionales bacterium | reverse complement strand
CTCGCTGTGGGTTTTGCCCCCTTGGCCTTTGTGCTTCTCGGCATCGGTGCGGGAGTACAACCCACACGTTCTGTGAAGTCTGGCTCAAGCCTGATCGCCTTTGGCGTTCTATTGATCTACTACGGTCTACTGGGGGCCGGCACCCAACTCCACGACTCAGGAACCCTTCCCCCTTTTCTGGCCCTTCAGCTTGGAAACTTAGCCATTCTGGCCTGGGGAGTGTGGGTGTTTCGAAAAGCCCAACGCTAATCGCCTTTCCCGGCTTCCCGCTCTGGACGCGCCGAGTCCTGGACGAAACTTCTACAAACTCCTGACTTGCCGCTCCCAGAGCGGCTTTGGGGAAAAGTTTGTGGATATCCCTGAAAAGGGTCCAATATAAGGAAGAATTTCCAACAATTTCATATAGTTATTTATTGTGGATAACTCGAACTATGGTGTGGATAAGTCGGGTGTTTTCACGGGAGTTTCTGACGCTTTGCGTTGAGGGCGAGGAGGGGGCGCTGGCAATGCAGGCTCTCCATCAAAGGGATTCACCCGACCCTCCACCCCTTGGGCGATGGTCATCAAAGTCCGGCCATCAGAGCTAACCCCTTGTTTTAAATCAAGAACCTCTACTAACGGGCGCTCCCCATGAAGAAGCTGCAAGCGCTGAGGCGGGCCCGCCGACCGCGCCACCTGCACTCCCGCCGGATTCGAAACCTGGAGTGCGGCAAAGTCCTTCGCAAATAAGACCAGTACGACTCCCTCTCGCAACACCAGACGGTTTTTCTGCTTTTGATCGACTTGGAAGCGCACCCAGACGTCTTCAAGGGCCTTCACTACCACTTTGACGCGAATCTCATCCTTCAGGAGGTCCTTTCCTGAAAACATCGGATCTGGCTTTCGCTCAAGAAGTGGAAGCCCCGTGGGCGAAGCTGTCGGAACCGCTGGTGCTGGCGGAGTCTCTGCAGAAGATGGGATCACTGGAACAGGAGCCAAAGGCCCCTTCGCCTGCGCCTGCACTGCGCTGACCAACGCGGGAATCGGTGTTTTCTCCGGAGGCACAGGCAAATCGGCAACAGGCAGGCTCTCTTTCGTCTCTGAAGCGACGGGTTGCAGCGGGTTGGCAATCTGTAACTTTTCTACGTGGGATTTGCGGTGGCGCTTCAATGTCGGCTTAAAAATCGCGATCATCAGGGCCCCGCCCACAAGCATGGTTCCCATCAGAATCCAAAGCCCAGTCCGACCCCCATCACCTTCTTTTTTCTCAAACGCATAGCCACTATGGCCGGTATCACGCTTGGGGCGCTCTTGGGCTCGTTCCTCAAGATAGGGCGAAAAACGGGTCAATACTTCGTGAGAAGGAATTCCTAAAAAACGACAATAAGAGACGACAAAACCTCGAATAAAGGGCTTAGCCGGAAGATCCGCGTAATGATCACTCTCCAGAGCCTGGATCATCCGAACACTAATCTTAGTCGCAGAAACCATCTGTTCGATGGTTACCCCACGCCGCTCACGCTCGAGGCGCAAAAACTCGCCCAGCGAGGTGGATATGGAGTTGCGATCAGCCATTTAAGGAAGCCCTCTCAGGCGCTCCATAGCCGCATCAGCCCAAACGGTTCCAGGAAATCGATCATTGATTTCGAGAAACTTTTTGCGAGCACGTTCGTATTGTCGATCAGAGACCAAAGTGGAACCCAAAAGCACTTCGGCTTCGGCATAACCCGTGCAAAGACGTTGCGTAGAACGCTCTAAATCACGAATAGCTTCCTTGAGCCGTCCCTGCCTCACAGACACCTGGCCCCTAAAATGATAGGCAACACAAGCCATTTCGGGAGACTCACGAATCGCTCGATCTAAGTGAAATCGAGCGCCCGCCAAATTTCCCTGTCGCAGACTCAG
>JAGWZD010000031.1 GCA_018968995.1 Bdellovibrionales bacterium | reverse complement strand
GCTGAATGGCCGAGAGCATATCGGCCGTTACCGGAAGTTGGCCGGCAACCGGGGCCCCCGGATCTACCGAATCCGCAATCTGTCTCAAATCTGAAATAAATCGAATCAGTGCGTTTCCGTCCCAGGTTTCATTGCTGAGGGGCGGCTCCACCAAGACCAGTTTTCCGATGGACCCGTCTCTTTCGGTGAACTTTTCTAAGATCAGAGGGGGTAGGTCCTTTTGTCGAACGAACTGAAAAGTTTCCGGCTGAAAGAACTCCGAAACGCGTTTGTTATCTTCAGCAGAAAGTTCAGCCATCAATCGTGGCGGCAGAAGCTTTCGGATCTCATCGATGACTGCAATCTTTTGAGGCTGATCTTTCGGAATAAATTCATCAATGGTTTGAACCGAGGAAATGAGGCTTGTTTTGCCCTCTTTTTCTTTAAGAGTTTTTAGTCTTTGAGCAATCTCGACTGCCGCCTCTCGCTCATCCGGCATAATGACAATCGGAGACAGATATCGACGAAAGACTTCGTCCAGGTATTTGGCGTTATAGGCTGATCCACTTTCCATGCTGCGCTTATCGCGAAGCTTCGAGAGGTCGGTCTCAAGAATGTTCGATGAGTAGCGCATGAACATCGCGATGGAGAGCACTGTGAGTAAAAATGAGCTAAACCAAATCTTCGCTGGATGTCGTGAGATCATCGCTGCCAAGAAGTCAGCAAGCGGCTCCTTTCGTGCCTTTTGCGGGCGAGCAAGAGGGCGCCTGCGATCCAGAAGAGTGAGGTAGGCTGGAAGAACCGTGAATGTGGCAATCCAGCAGAGAATCATTCCAATAAGGCCGATCACGCCGAATTGCTTGAAGCCTCGAAATCCAGTGAGCATCAATGAACCGTAGGCGAGTCCGGCAGCAAGAGCAGCCGTCCAGGTTCCTGTGGATGTCGATTCAATCGCGCGCTTCATAGCGCGAAAGTGTTTTCGGCCTGCACGGCGTTCTTCAAGGTAGCGGGCTAAAAGAATAATGCCGAAATTGATGCCATTACCAAGAACGATGGGACCAAGAAACGCGGAATTGGCGTTCAGATATCCAACTGCGAAATAAGAAACCCCGAACGTCCAAAGGGTTCCAATAATGAGTGCGGCCACTAGGGCGAGGGTCGCGCGATTGGCACGAAAGAATACGAGTAAAACCGCTGTCACGAGAATCATGACGACTACTGTTGAAAGCTCTAAGTCAGCAATCAGTGCCGCTTGTTCCTCGAGCAGGTTCTGTACGCCGCCCGTGTACAAAATCTTCATCTGAGGATCAAAAAGGGAAGGATTTACCTTCTGAATCGCTTCATCAACAATTGAGCGAAGATCGCGAGCGGTGTCGACTCCCGATGATTTTCCGGGAAGATTTACTAAAACAATTCGTGTCTTGCCATCGGGCGTTGCGTAGTATCCCCCAGGGAATCGCGAATACGCCGAGATCTTCTGACTATACTTGCGCTCCAAGCTGCCGATATCGAGCTTGGGCTCTGGCAACTCTTTTCCGCTAAAGATGTTCAGGGGGTTATAGAGCTGCTTCTCGTAGGCGATTCTTTCGCGGATGTAGTCGCGGATCTTTTCAAGATCTGGAAGATCCATATACAAGGGACGTCTCGCCGCGAAAAACTGCAGTTCGCGATCGATCTTGTACTCGACCCCAGCAACCTTTTCCCGAGGGGCTTTTTTGAGCTCCGTCACCAGAGCGTCAACAAAGCGCTTGGATGCTGAGGGGTTGTCCGACAACATCACCACGGCAAGATTATCAATCGATTCTAGCCGCCGAGTGACCTCATCGAGGTCCAGCACGCTTCGAGCGGTGGTGGGTAAGAGTTCCTCGATGTCCGTACGAAGATTTTTGTAGAGTTTGACCGAGTATGCGGTCCCAAGCACTCCCAATAACGTGCCTACTAGGGCAATAAGCCCAGCGCGACGAATAAGCCATCGTGTGATTGTCATCGAAAGGCGCGAGCTGATCGGGGACACTCTCAGGAACTATCCTGACCAAAGTGTTTTTTCAAATGTCTAATGCTTGTTTTCTCAGGATTTTTAGTCTTAACTATTTTCACGTGTTTATGAACCAACTTTTTTACTCAGCTATTGATACTCTGGGTGAGTTCAGTATTTTCTTTTGGAACATCATCAAGAGCGGAAGACGTCTTTTTTATCGGTGGGGACTTTTCCTGAAACAGTGCGAATTTATCGGGGTTTCCTCTGTAGGAATCATCACGGTGGCCGCTTTGTTTATGGGTGGAGTTCTCGGGTATCAGCTCTACGTTTCATTTCACCTTTTCGGAGCAGAGTCGCTTCTGGGCGGCACCGTCGGCGTGTCTTTGTTTCGTGAGCTCGCACCAGTCATGGGCGCGATCATGGTCACAGGTCGCGCCGGAGCCGCGATGGCAGCCGAGCTGGCTTCCATGCGAGTCTCTGAGCAGATTGATGCCCTCGAGGTGATGGCTGTTGATCCGATTGAATTTCTGGTTCTTCCCCGTGTTCTCGGGGGCCTGTTGATGATGCCACTTTTGTCGGTGTATTTCGGGGTGATTGGATCGTTAGCGGGATACGGTGTGTCTGTTGGAATCATGGGGCTCGATGGGTCTGTGTTTTGGGAGCAGTACCGTCGCTTTGTGGATCCGATTGACCTTACCCATTGCGTGGTGAAGGGGGCATTTTTTGGTCTCGTGCTGACCTGGGTGGCGTGTTTCTGCGGGTTTCGCGCGCAAGGAGGGGCTCGGTCCGTAGGGTTTGCAACCCGTGCAACAGTGGTGGCTACCTGCCTATCTATTTTGCTTTTTGATTACATTTTAACGTCTATTTTACCTTTTGGTTTTGCGCATTTGAAAATTTGAGAGCTCTCAAGGAAAGCGAGATTTCATGGATCCACGAAAAGCGTCAAAGGTCGTCCAGTTTAAAGTGGGAATTTTTACAGTGCTGGCGCTCTTGCTCGTAGGTGCGGCAACAGTTTTCGTTAATGATCGCCCGTTCTGGTGGCGACCCTGTCAACTGGTGTTCATCAGTGTGGATGATGCCACGGGGCTGAAAACCAAATCTCCAGTCCGATCTTTAGGGCTTCAGATCGGGTACCTTTCTTCTGTGCAATTGATGGATAGCAAGGTTCGCCTGGGAATCTGTGTGACAGCTCAAGTGGAAGTCACCCCCAGTACGCGAGCTTATATTCGTGGAGAAGGGTTCTTGGGCGATAAGTTCGTGGAACTCAAGCCAGTAAAATATGTGGGTCCTGTCCCGGGGGGAGAGCCTGAGCAGAATGAAGACGGAAAAAGCTCACGGGTTATTCCAGAGGAGTCTGAAAAGAAAGTTTCGCTCAGACGCTCGTTCTTAGAGTGGATTATTCCCTCTGCCCACGCAGAAGAGAAGCCCGGGTCTGGAAAAAAAGGTCGGGATATTCCTGTGGGATCCAGTGGTCAGGATGTTCAAGAAGTAGTGAATCAGGTCAATAATCTGGTGACTGAAGTTACCTCTCTCACTCATAGCCTGAAACAGGCGATTAAGCCCGAAGAGTTGCGCTCGACCATGCAGCAGCTCAACCGGACTTTAGAGAATGCTTCTCGTACTCTGTCGCCCGAGGGTAACTTGAATACCACCGCTCAGCGGACTTTGGCGAAGTTAGAGGACGCCATTGAGCAGCTGCGAGACATGGCCATTCGTATTAATAAAGGTGAAGGCTCTGTCGGGATGCTTTTGAATGATCCGTATTACGCTGAAGGCGTTAAAGAGCTTCTGAAAAATGCCAATCGTCTTTTGACGAAAGTAGGCGGAATTCGCTTTGTGGTGGATGTGGGCGCAGTTTCGTTGCCTGCCGGTGATGGATCGCGTGGAGCCTTGCAGTTAGTGATTTGGCCCCGCGAGGATCGCTATTATAAACTGGGGGTAGCTGTCGATTCCGCGCGTGGGCGCAAATCGGTGGTGACGACCACGACAGTCTCGGGTGGTGCTAGCACCGAAGTGAAGACGACCTCAGTAGATGAAAGCGGACTTCTGTTTACGGCCATGTTTGGCAAGGTTTTCCGTCACCGATTGGACCTGTCGCTAGGCATTCTGCATAGCGATGGTACAGTTTCGGCGGGTATTTATCTGGGCCCTAAAGGAGACGAAGAGCGTTTCAGGGTGACGGCAGATATTTACTCTCTCGGGAAGGTCGAGGGCATTACCTCCAGAGTTTCCGGCTGGGCGCGAGTCTATCAAGGTTTATATGTGACCAGCGGCATGGAGAGTTTGAAACAGTTCGCCGGTAAAACAAACTACTTCTATGGCGCCGGAGTGTCGTTTGACGACGAAGACATTAAGATTCTTTTTGCTTTCCGGTAAGAGGGTCTAGAGCGATGACAAAAAAGCCCGCCCTCCTCATGGAGAGCGGGCTTTTTTTATATCTTCAGTACGGATACTAACGAGTTGTTACAGAATGGCTTCCGCAAGGACGTACAGAACAACAGTCAATAGAACGCCCATGTGGATGACTCCTTTGACGCTGGTCATTGGTCCAGTTTTGCCTTTCAGGGCGTTGAGCTCAATGCCGGCCATCACAAGGGCAAAAACCCCGAAATACAGGCCCACTTGAGCGGCGTCGACGTTGTACGGAAGGTGATTGGCGGCACCCATGAAAAATAGCATGGGCAATGATAGTAGGACATTCGTGCGAGAGGCCAGTAAGGCAGCCGCTGCGCTCGCGGGCGCTGCTGGATTGGCAGGTTGCCCCTTGGCAACGTTCTCAGCATTCGCGATGACGACCTTCTGATTCGGCCAAATCACGAACCAGACATTGAACCACATCAGCGAGCCCAGAATTCCTCCCGTAAGGATGCTCATTCCATAAGAGGTTTGCAGAAAAGCTGATCCCATTTCGCCCCAACGATGCCCCATATAGAGCCAACCGGTGACAAAAGTGAACATCGCACCCCAGCGGAACCACCACAGGGCCCGAGGGAGAAGTTTTTGGGTCACTCCAGACTTGGTCGCAGGATCGGTCTCGGCCATAAACGGGCCTTGCGTAAAGTTGAAGTAATAAAGATGGCCAATCCAGATGACTCCAAAAACAAAATGGAGCCAGCGCAGGACCATCTGGAAGCCTGCAGGTGTGAACAGAGCGAATTCCATGGTGATTTCCTTTCAAGGGTTTAAGTGCTCTTAGGTTACCGCAAACCCTCGCCGAAACAAGGGGACAAACGAGGTTTAGCTAAGAACGCGAGGAAGGTCTCTTCCGGAAATTCCCAAAAGATACAGGATGGTCTTGAGGTTTTTCTGGCTAAGCGCGAGGTCCGCCCGCTCACTCACCGAGGGCTTTGCGTTGAACGCGATGCCTAAGCCTGCTTTTTCCAGCATGGGGATGTCATTGGCGCCATCGCCCACAGCGATGACTTGATCAAGCTCTATGGACTCCTGTTGCGCAATCAACTCCATGAGGTCTGCTTTTCGGAGTGCGTCTACGATGGGGGGTTTGATTTCGCCGGTGCAAATGCCGTCTTGAAACATCAAGTGATTAGCGTAGGCATAGTGGATTCCAAGTTTAGACTTAAGACGATCTGCAATGCAGCTGAATCCGCCACTGATGAGGGCGATTCGATACCCGAGGTGTTGAAGCACGCGAATTAAATCTTCTGCCCCTGGGGTTAGCAAAGTCCGCGCGAATACAGCTTCCATTTGTTCTAAGGTGAGTCCTTTAAGTTTCGCCACTCGCATCTGGAGAGCCTGTCCAAAAGGAATTTTCCCGGACATCGCCTGATGTGTGATGAAAGCCACGTCCTCGTAGACGCCCATCTCGCGGGCAAATTCATCGATGATTTCCGATTGGATGAGCGTGGAGTCCATGTCGAAAACGATCAAGCGCTTGGCTCGGCGATACAGCCCTTCTGCTTGAAGTGCGATATCCACGTTTTCGTTTCGGGCAATTTCGAGAAGGGCCAACTTCACAGCCCGTTGATTCACCTCTTGGCGCGAAGAGACAAGCATCTCGACGCATCCAAAGGGTCCTTCGCTGAGGCGTTCAATGACATCAATATTAATATGCTGTTGAGCTAAGAACTGGGTGACAGCGTACAAAGTCCTTGCAGGAATCTCTGGCGCAATGAGCGTCAGAGCGTATCTGTAAGTGGCCCTGCTCAGTGAGCCATTTTCAAGATCCTGGGGGTGAAGGTTTCGATGTTCCATCTTCAGGCCAAGCTCGTTGGCTTTCTGGAGAAGACGGTCCACCACGCTCGAGGTGGCGGTCGATCCGGTGTCGGCTGGCTCGAAGAGCATCGAAAGCGATAACCAGCCGTGCAAAACCGCCTGACCGATATCCACGATTTTAGCCCCCGAGCTTGCAAGAATTCCGGTAAGTTCGGCGGTAATTCCTGGGGTATCCCGGCCCGAGCAGGTCACAAGCGTAAGAGGTAAGCCTTTGTGGGTATCAACGGCCATGGTGAATTGAGTTTAGCGGCGCTCTAGCGGACAGTCCACTGGAGGTTTTTGCGTATTTATGCGAAGTTTCTAGCATGGCTGACGCGAAGCTTTCCACTCAACCGTACAAGGGTACGCGAGATTTTTACCCAGAGGACATGCGCATTCAGAAATGGATTTTTGACCAGATGCGCTCGGTGGTGGAGACGTACGCTTACGAGCCTTATGACGGGCCCATGCTGGAGCCTTTTGAGCTTTATGCGGCGAAATCGGGTGAAGAACTCGTCAACCAACAGTTGTACTGGCTGATGGACCGAGGCGAGCGAAAGCTTGCGGTGCGTCCCGAGATGACTCCCACTCTCGCTCGGATGGTTGCCGGTAAGATTCAAGAACTACCACGACCCATACGCTGGTACAGCACTCCAAATCTTTGGCGCTACGAAAGACCGCAGCGAGGTCGGCTTCGCGAGCATTGGCAGCTCAATGTGGATGTTCTAGGGGGCGATCCGTTGTTGGCGGATGCCGAGATCTTATCGGTGGCTTTGGCGATCATGAAGCGCTTGGGCGGCGATCATCTTGTTCAAGTGAAGGTGAATAACCGTCGCCTCATGGACGCGTTTTTTATCGGGCACCTTGGTCTTTCGGCCGATCTCGCATTGAAAGTAACCAAGGCGATCGATGCTCGCGCGAAGATTGGCGAGGACAAGTACCTGACTTGGATGCAGGAGCTGGGAGTTTCTGAAAGCCAACGTCAGGAAATGGAGTCCTTTTTCCGGGCCTCTTTCGAAGAGATCGAGCAGCGCTTTCCAAGCGACGGGGCGCGAGAGCTTCGTTTCTTACTCAATCTTCTGGAAGAGTCTGGGGTGTTGAAAAACCAAGTGGTGTTCGATTCTCAGGTGCTTCGAGGGCTGGATTATTACACGGGAACGGTTTTCGAAATGTACGACACGTCTCCAGAGAATAATCGCGCGATGTTTGGAGGCGGTCGTTACGACAATCTGGTGGGCCTCTTTGGTAAAGAGAAACTTCCTGGAGTAGGTTTCGGGATGGGGGATGTGACCTTAAGAAATTTTCTAGAGACCCATGGGCTTTTACCCAAATTAGGTGGTGGAGTGGACGTTCTTGTTGCCCTTCCTAAACGGGAATGGAGAGTCCATTCCGAGAAGGTCTCGGCAGAGCTTCGGGCTTTGGGCCTTAAGGTGATGACACCCCTGACCGCTGAGGCCTTCGGTCCACAGCTTAAAGTAGCTGCCCGTCATGGTGCTCGGTATGCGGTGCTTTTTGGCGATGCCGAGTGGGCTGAAAAAAAACTCATCATTAAAGATTTACGGAGTGGCACTCAGGAAGTGATTTTGGATTCTCGTATTGCAGCATGGTTTCAGTCCAAGGGAGGGCGCACGTGAAAGAGTTGAAGGTGCGGTTACTCGATAGTCGGGCCACTTTGCCTACCCGGGCAAATCCTGGAGATGCGGGGCTCGATCTTTATGCGTTAGAGTCTTTTCTTGTGGAGCCCGGTCATGGAAAAAAAGTGAAGACCGGAGTGGCGCTTGAAGTAGATGCAGGGTGGGTGGGGATGGTCGCTGATCGGTCATCTCTCGCTTCACGCGGCCTAAAGACACTCGGTGGCATCATTGATGCGGGTTACCGAGGAGAGATTCACGTCGTGTTGTGGAACTTATCTCAGGAGCCTATCGCACTTAATGGTGGCGATCGCATTGCGCAGTTGCTTCTTTTGCCAGTGAGCTTGGCTAGTGTAAAAGCCGTGACTCAGCTTTCAGACTCGGTGCGTGGCACCGGAGGCTTTGGAAGTTCCGGCACTTGATCGTGTTCAGTCATGATCCAAGGTGCATTTTATGCAGGAAATTGTGGCCGTGTGGGGCAGTGGCCTTACATCTCACGGCCTGGAGGATAACTGGTTCGCCCTCCGGGTCGTGAGCTTGACCGAGTTTCCACTTGTCCAGGCTTAAAGCCAAAAAATGTTTCTGCCAGTCGAATGTGTTCGACTTCCTCTTCAGCGATCCTTCGGAATATTTCGGCACTCACAGGATCACGATCACGGAGGTCCTGATAAAAACGCTCTCCGGCGCGACGTCCCCGGTCTTCAGCAGTGGCCATGAAAAGCGAGAACTCCTCTGCCGATGAACAAGCGGTCAGCGACGCCCAAAGCTGGTCCGAGACTCCACGGTCTTGAGGAAAAAAGCCGAGTTCTCCAAGGCGCGCCATGAGCCAGCTGAGGTGAAGGTCTTCCGCCGCAGCCAGTGTTTTCCAGGCCATCCGCAGCTCTTCTGAGGCGTCCCTAAAGGTTTCAGCAGCCCAGAGAAACGCCTCGCGAGCTTGAAGTTCAGCAAATCCAGCGGCTCTCAGGCGGTCTCCGATTCCCTCTTTGGTGTGAATGGAACGTGGGGCCTCTGCATGGGCGCCAGGCTCCACTAATCGGAAAGGAGCCCAGTCTCGCGTAGGGACTGAAGGCAAGGTCATAAGCCCCCCAGGCGACACAGAAGGTCGAAATGAGGTTTACTCACCGGCATGGTCGATAATCGGCTTTGCTTGATGAGAGCGAGATTCTGGAGTTTCGGATGGGCTTTGATCTCTGAGAGAGGCACAGGATTGGCGAAGCTTTTTTGATAACGCAAATCCACTTGTACCCAATCCCCCCCTTCCGGGTCGATGTCGGGGTAAGCCTCCCGAATGATCTCGGCGAGTCCCACTACCGCACGGTCTTCGTTGGAGTGGTAGATCAGAGCGAGGTCGCCCTTCTTCATCTGTCGCAAGTAGTTTCTGGCTTGAAAGTTTCGGATATTATTCCAGTTTGTTTTCTTGTCTTTTTTGAGCTGATCGATCGAATAGACCGACGGCTCGGTCTTGAGAAGCCAGTGCGTCATGAGCCCTAATTAAACTGGCCCGAGCGATAGGGCAAGGAGCCAGACGGTACGGATGAAATTTGGGCAGGGGTGCGAGCCGAAAGGGTGTCCAGCGGCCGCATATTCTCATAATAAGCCGCCAGAAGCAGAATCACGCCGACTCCCAGCATCCACCAGAGCTGGGCCTGACGGCCAAAATCCTCATCCATCGCTCTTCGTTGAGGCTTTTTCGACTTTTTGGAGTGTATGCCCTTCATTCCCACCTTCCACTTTACGGAATGGAGCCACCCGGGGGCAACTGTGTCAGTTTTGACAGTTTCAATTTTTCGTCTTTTTTTTCAGGTGCGCGGGGTTTCACCCAAGGCGATAGTGCTAGGGAGGCATGAATCTCTTGATGGGGTTGTTGATTTTCTTAGAGGAGGAGTTCCGGGGAAGTCCCGGGGTTCGCGTTCGCCCGATCACTCCCGCCCAAACTCAGCGAAGTCCTGACCTCCCTCAGGATTATGACCCCGAGTCCTCAACCTTGCACTTAGTCACAGGGGTTCGGGTTTTCACGCAGAAACGCGAGTATTTTTTCCCAGTAGAATGGTTTTCAGAGCGGCCGCGAACTCGAATTGAGGCTCAGGTTCTGGAAATTCGCGAGCAGCTCGAACGCGAGGCATAAACCGGTCCCGGGTCACTGCCGGCTTGCTTGAGCGCCATATTCGCGGTGGAATGGAGACATGACGGGTTTGCACCACCACCATCACGACCACGATCATTCACACGCTGAAGAGCAACCCGTTCGGGCCTTGCGCAAAGCCTTGCTGGTGACCGGCTGCTTCTTGGTGGTCGAATTTTTGGGCGGTTGGATCTCCAATAGCTTAGCACTCATTTCTGATGCGGGTCACATGCTGATCGATGTCGGTGGGCTTTTGTTGAGCCTTTTTGCGGCGTGGATCGCGCGTCGTCCACCGAATCAAACCATGAGCTTTGGTTATCATCGGGCAGAGATTCTCGGAGCTCTCGCCTCAGGTCTTTCGATTTGGGCTTTAGCTGGGGTATTGGTCTTCGAGGCCGTTCATCGACTGCAGACGCCTGTTGAAGTTTCTGGGCCAATCGTCCTCTGGATTGCTGCCGTCGGACTTCTGGTGAATCTCTATTCGCTTCGAGTGCTCCATCACGATAAGGAGCACAGCTTAAACGTTCGGGGGGCCTACCTGCATGTTGCAGCCGACGCCTTTGGTTCAGTTGGGGCGCTGGTCGCTGGCGCGCTTATCACATGGTTTCACTGGTACTGGGCTGACGTGGTGATGACGTTTTTGCTGGCGGGTCTGATGCTTTTTGGATCATGGACCCTGATACGAGACTCGGTGGCCATTTTGATGGAAAGTACTCCGCGGGCAGTAAATACGCTTCAGCTTAAAGCAGCCCTTCAGGGGCTGCCGGGAGTGAGTGAAGTTCACGATCTTCATGTTTGGTCCGTCGGAAGTCGTCGACTCGCTATGAGCGTGCACTTGGTTTCCGAAAGAAATGAGAGCTTGCTCGACGCGGCTCAGACGTTAGTGGAGCGAGAATTTGGAATTCGTCACACCACCATTCAGGTTGAGAACCCGGAACGTTTTCGGTCTGAGCGCTGTTATGATTGCAGTTAATCGTTGTTCTGCTGATCTTGTTTCTTGAGTGTGTCTCTGACTTCTTCGATGTCATTGCGGATAGAGTTGGGAAGCTCCTGAATCGTATGAAGCAATTGTCCCGGTGTGAGATTTCGAACTCGGTTTTCAATTTTTCCAGGTATTTTCTTACCAACATCGAGAGGATCTATTCCAGGGCCGTTGTTTCTTGGGCGCTGATTCTGTAGGCCCTCGGTGAGACCCTCATCGGACTGATGCCAGGGGCTGGGAAGGAATCCTTTGGGGGTCTGGGGCGGTGCACTTGGAATGATGTCGAGTAGTTCCATCACTTTGAACGGGTCAACGCCGACAGAGGCCAGATAATTGCTGTAAGAGGCAGCGGTATCTACGCCAATACCAAAATTCATAAAGGACCATTTAGCCTCTGCCCCTAAAGTGAGGTGAAGCCGACTCGAGCGATCTTCAATTCGAGAGGGCTGTAAATAACTGCCCGCGAACACGAGTCCGCGAATGGGGGTGAAGTCGGCAAACGTGTAGGCCACCCCCAAATGAGGCTCTAGTGTGGGCACGGATCCCACAGCTTTGCTTTCGTCACTCAGTAAAGCGGCCCCAGGGGTTGCGCTGACTCGCAGTAAAGAAAAGTCGGCTCTCAGCAGGCGATTCGGAACGTAGCCTACGCCAAGTGCTATCTTGGAGGGCATCAGAACAGGCTGGGTAAATCCACGGAGGTTATTAAACGAGAAAGGGACATTCCCGGATGCATTGAGGGTCATTCCAGAACTCCACGAAGCCCCGATGAGAAGTCGTTGCTTGGGCAGTCGATAGAGGAGCCCCAGTCCGACTCCAAAGGCAGTGTCAGAGGCCGAGGGATTTCCAGAGATGCCATTTTCAGGCCCGATGCCTTGCGTGAGACTGGCAAATCGAAGTTGAGCCCCGAGCGATAGGCGCGGGGCAGCGCGGTAGGCCACTCCGAGACGAAACTCTCGAACGTAGGCTTCAATCCACTGGGGCGAGGTGACGCCAGATATCTGATAGTATTGG
>JAGWZD010000405.1 GCA_018968995.1 Bdellovibrionales bacterium | reverse complement strand
TTCCCTTCAAGGTGAACTCCAGCGCCTTTCCATCCACTTCCGTTCGATAAGTGGGGTTGAGGTAATGATTATTGGCGAACGCATCAAAAGTGACTCGCACTTCAACCTGTTGGTCGTTTACCAAAAAAGTAAAAATGTTTTTGGTCTTATCGAGCTTCACAAACTGAAGCTTGGTTTCGTGAAGCTGTTTACCCTGATCTTCATGCCGAATCAGCCCCCCGAACTTACCGGTGGATGGATCCCTACCGAAGGAGGCCCGAACAAGCTGCCCATCACGCTTCATCGTCAGTTCCGACATACCGGTAGACTCATCGAGCGCTCCGAACACGACGAAGTCTCGGATCTGACCTGCAATGGCATGATCATAAACTTTTAGGTCCACTTGGGTGCCCTGAATCGTGCTGATCGAGTGATCTTCAGCGCGCACACTAGCCGCTGAGAACATAAAACTGGCAATGACGGAAACCACAGCAACGAACTTTTTCATCAGACTCCCCTTTCGAACGTGAATGACCACTGGCTAGCAAGGATTTCCTGGTTTTTCTAGGCTTTCGGGGAAAAATTCCGGGGTTAACAACGGACGCGTTTTAAGTTAGCTTTCGGCCATGAAACACAGGTATTCCTTGAGTTTCCGCGCCTGGAGCGCCCTGGCCTATTTGGCTCTAGTTTGTTTGCTACCCCAGTCCAGCCCAGGAGCTATCGAAGCCCCCAGTGTGTTCACTGGCGAGAACCTTGCGGACTCGGGCATTGTCCACATCGAGCGCACTTCAACGGATAAGGCACTGGTTCTAGCATTTGTATCGAGCCGATGCCCGTGCTCGGCCTCCCACGAAAATGAATTAAAACGTCTGGCTGAAGCTTACTCCCAGAAAGGTTTTCGTTTTGTAGGGATTCACTCTAACCAAAACGAAAATCCAGATGAAGCGCGAGTTCACTTTAGGGCCTCCAAGTTAGGATTCCCGATCATCCGCGACACAGGCGCTCAGATAGCCAATCAGCTGGGCGCAATCAAGACTCCACATGTCTATGTCATCCACCCAGACGGTCGGATCTTGTACCAAGGCGGAGTGGACGATAGCCAAATCCAACAGACTGCTTCAAAGCATTATCTTGCCAACGCGCTTGCTCAGCTGACTGCCGGGCAAGACCCCGAGCCATCGAAAACCAGGGCTCTGGGATGCGTGATTTCTAGGAGAACCGAATGATGAGCCGACTTCTTACTCTTGGTGCAGCCCTCGCTTTATTGTCTGCCTGTAACTCTCCTCTTCTGAATCATGTAGAGGCCGACGAGCGTATTCGCACACCCAATACCGAAAAGCCCTCGGAGTGCCCTTTAGCTTTTCCGAAACAAGGCTTATGCGCCTCATGGACTTGGGAAAATACGCCCAATGATCAGGATTTTTCCCAAGCGCGCGTAGTCTTCTGGAAGGCATCTCAGGGCTCAATCGACGCTCCGGAGCTTGACCCCGCCCTAACCGTTTCAGCGAAGCTCTGGATGCCCTCAATGGGACATGGCTCTTCTCCAGTAAGTGTGCAAGCACACACCGATGAAACTGGAAACATCGTTCCAGGTACCTTTGATGTCTCGAAAGTCTTTTTCAGTATGCCTGGCGATTGGGAAGTTTGGCTTCAGCTGAAGCAAGATGGAAAAGTACTCGAGCAGGCCAAACTCGATGTTTCGATCTAGAACTTTAATCAGTCTAAAACTTGCCGCGCTTGTAGCATTCTTTTTTGGAATTTCGGCAAGTCCCACTGAGGCGGCTCCGTGCTGTGGGGGGACGTCCGCATCGCCAGCATGGATTTCTGGGGACGACCGGGTGCAGGCTGGTTTTTCAATTTCACGTTCAACCGTCATTGGAGATGCTCCTGAAACGGGACTTCCTGTTTTTCGGTCTTCAA
>JAGWZD010000404.1 GCA_018968995.1 Bdellovibrionales bacterium | reverse complement strand
CCAGCGCCCCAACGGGGCGCCGCATACCAGCCCGGGGTGCAACCCCGGGTCTGGACTTTGGACATTTTGCTCCCCAAAAAGGGACCTTTTAGCCAAGGATTGAGGTCGATGATGCATCGAAAAAGTTGAAATTGGCAATAAAAAACATAAGCTACCTTTGCAAGTTCCAAGTCAAGGTTCCTCGAAAGGTTCCCAGAAGGAGGTAGCTTATGTTGCTGAGGATGATATCACTGATGAGTGAATGGAGAAAGGTCTTCCCTCAAAAAAGGACGTCGGATCGTGCCATCTCCCAGGCGATCAGCAGCGTTTGTGCGCTGGGTCGGAGAACGATCGCCCGCAGCTATCTGGTGCGAGGGGGAGAGGGCGATTGGAGCAGTGAATACAAGCTGCACTCGCGCAGCCAATGGGAAGCACAGGCACTCTTTGATGGAATCTGGAGAGAAGCAATCAAGTACTGCCCAGGGGAATGGTTACCATTGGGAACAGATGATCTACGGATCAAAAAGACCGGCAAAATGATAGCGACAGCAGGATGGGGACGTGACCCACTCTCGCCACCCTTTCACGTGAATTTGCAGTATGGGTTGAGATATCTGCACACGGCGCTGCTGTTACCATTGCATCAGAAAGCCGAGGTCAACGCCCGAGCCCTGCCATTGTGGTTTGAGGAAGCCCCGCCAGTAAAAAAGCCCGGGAAGAAAGCGAGTCCGTCTGAGCAAGAGCGCTATCGCGAAGAGAAGAAAAAGCGGAACATCTCAGTACAGGCCGTCAGCATGTTCAAACAGCTGCGAATGAAAGCAGACCAATTGGGTGGGAAAGAAAAAATGCTGGCTTTTGCCTTAGATGGGAGCTACTGCAATCGTACCGTCTTTCAGGCGAACTTGGACCGTACGATTCTCATTGCTCGGACACGGATGGATGCCGCACTTTGCTTGCCGCAAAAGGAAGGTCGGCGGCGGTACGCCCAAGAGACCTTTACGCCAAAAGAGGTACAGCAAGACGAACAACGTCCTTGGCGTGAGGCCAGTGTCTTTCACGGAGGGAAAAAACGAGTCATCAACTACAAGGAGGTCAATCAAATCCTCTGGCGACGCGGCGGTGGAACGAGGCCGCTCCGCTTGCTGGTAGTCAGACCGGTGCCTTACAGAAAGACGAAAACAGGGAAGGTCATGTACCGGCAGCCAGCGTTTCTCTTGACCACAGACCTGACCAGCGAGGGGACCCTATTGCTGCAACTCTATTTTGATCGCTGGCAAATCGAAGTTGGACATCGGGAGTTAAAGGATAACTTTGGTCTGGGCCAAGCCCAAGTGCGCGTCCCGTCATCCGTAGCTCGACAACCAGTCTTGACTGCCTCAACCTATAGCGCTCTACATCTGGCAGGGTTACTGAAATTTGGAGTGTTACGTTCAGAAGAGCTGGGCGCGATTCCGAAATATCAGAGAGATAAAACTCGCGCTTCGTGTTTGGATTTGATTCGTATTATACGAGACGAAGTGGTAGTTCACCCTGAATTGCTCCCGGGTGATACAAAAATCACTGAAAAATCGATGCTCGCGACCGCGACGATTTAATTTTTTGTCCAAAGTCCAGAGCGCCCCAACGGGGCGCCGCGTACCAGCCCAGGGGCCCAGGGTGCAACCCTGGGTCGACTGGCTCCTTGTGGCCGGTTGGCCAATTTCCCGGGGTGTTGCCCCGGGCCCCAGTACTAGTATCCGGTGTCCCGTTGCCGAGACGGGAAATGACCAAAGTTCAGAAAGAGAGAAAACCTCGCGCTTCGTGTCTGGATTTGACTCGTGTTTCACAAGACGAAGTGGTAGTTCACTCTGAATTACTCCCGAGTCAAGCAAAAATGACGGGAAATCGAGGCGCGCGTCCCAAACGATTTAATTTTGTGTCCAAAACCAGAGAGG
>JAGWZD010000403.1 GCA_018968995.1 Bdellovibrionales bacterium | reverse complement strand
GGCCGGAGCCCTGATGATAGTTCCGATTCTCGCTGTTGCTTATTACTTAAAGAAAGAGTCAACCGCTCCGCTCCGTTTTAGCCTCGTCTCTCGAACTTTCAGTAACTCGTCGACTGATTCAGAGACCGTGCTCATGAGCGGCATTGAGCCCAAAACGGATAAAGATGGAAAAGTCGCTGAACCCCTAGTGGTTTTTGCACGCAAGTTAGGGACATCGGAATTAAGTATTGTCTTGAATAAATGAGGAGGACGTATGGGTAAAAAAAATGGTGTAGGTTTGTCATTAATAGGGGCCAGTCTCATTTTTTCTTCGCTCTCTGCGCGAGCAGATCAAGCCATCTTTGGTGGCGCGTTGCGGCTGAATTTGCCCAAACCCGATGCGGTGGAACCATTAAAGGTGCAGTACAAAGCTCCAGGTTCTATGATCATGTCGGCTACGGTTATTGCCGGTGATGGCGATGTGGTGAATTTTTCTAAAACTCATCCCGCTCTTAAATTTGCTGAGGGAAATAAGGCTCAAGTGGTCATTGGGTACTGGATTCACCCTTTGGGTTCATCTTCTCTTCCGACAAACAGCAACTGGGTGCCCATTGGTTATCAAGATCTAAACCTTCAAGCTCCCAGCACCCCATTTAGTGACGTGAAAATCATCAATAAAGCCAATGCCGTCGATAAAGCCTATAAACAAATGAAAACGGTAATAGACGGCCTCGTCTCTCGGGCTCAAACGTCCTATGTATTGCAGGGACAATCCGTGCCCAAGTATCAAGTCCACTTTGCGGCGATGGTCGGAAGTTCTCTGTCGGACGCTAAGGGAACAGGGGTGGCCAGTGATCTTCCTACTGCTCTGGAGTGGGCTGCAGCCTTTAATAAGGCTGAGAGCGACCTTAGTGGTTCGCTTGGTGGTTTGACCTCGGACACTTTGGATCACTTTAAAAAAGTAACAGTTTCTCAGCCGGGGGCAGCGACAGAGGTCTTCAAGTTCGCCGATTCCCCATCGGCTGTAGATATTTCGGGGAATCGATTTTTTCTCCTCGCGAAAGAGGTTCTTTCGGCAAATGTCTATACGGATTTAGCCCCAGGAACGCGCTCATCTCTCGAGGCGATTTCAGCAAGGCTTAGCACCCCTTCTGCAGGTGATTGTCGAGCGCTTTCTGGAAACACTATTCCGAGTAGCTATTGGTGGGAGCCCTTTCCTCTACAGCTGACCTGCCGTGCCTTAGATGGGGGAGGGCAATTCGCTAGCCTATTAAAAACTTTTCAAGATTATGTGCCGCCAGCGCAATCCAAGGGAGGCAATGATAACGGTAGTGGTAATGCTGGTGGGAATGGCGACGGTAAAGGTAACGGTAACGGTAACGGAGTCGTTGCCCAGCAGGCCTCGAGTCTGGCGGCCCCGGCTGCGGCTTCAAGCGGCAAAGAAATCTTGGCTCAACTTCTAGTGAAGGCTGCGACCTTAGCGGTGGGGCAAGATATCTCTCAGGTCACTCGTGCGACAGCAAAAGTATTCGTCGAGGGTGTCCCTTACATCGACAACATTATTTCAAGTGTTCCGATCCCCGTACCAGACGCTGGAGGCTCAGTGAAGGCCATGCAACCTCCAGAGCCCGTGCATCCTGAGCCTGCCTTTGCGATTTATGATTATAGATACTACTACACAACCCCTCAGAGCGATGGGGACAAACGTGCGGTCACGATGAGCACGACCGATACGTTGTCCTCGGATTTGGCGCTCACCCTGGGTGATGTCAATCAGCCCTCGGCAGGGGCATTCATGAGTGACGGCGTTGGCGTCTCGTTTCGTCTTCGTGGCCTTCCTGGAGTGTCGCCATCGGGTTGGTTCTGTCGTAACGACTATTCCAGGTGATGACTCGAAACACGGAAGGCCAGCTCGTCATCTTTTTGCCCCTGGCATT
>JAGWZD010000402.1 GCA_018968995.1 Bdellovibrionales bacterium | reverse complement strand
CGCTTGAGTCGATTTTACTAGCTGCGACTCTGCTCGCCTGGATCGATCGACGATGGCTCTTGGCTGGCGCCTTGATTGGCAGCGCGTTCTTCGTTCGTTTTCAAACCGGACTACATTACCTCAGCTTGAGCCTCACGCTACTCCTGATACCAGGATTGAAATCCAAAGATTGGATTCGACTCACTCTTGGATACGGAGCGGTGATCTTCGTGGGTGCACTCACTGAAACTTGGATGACTCAAAAAACGGGTAGCGCTTTTTTAAGTCCATTTATCAATTATGTTCGCTACAACGTAGTAGAAGGCGGCGCCGCGCGCGACTACGGATCCGACCCTTGGCATCGATACATATCGGAGTGGATTAAATTCTGGGGATGGCTGGGCGCACCTGCCCTACTTGTCTGTGGGTTCCGACTATTGACGGAAAATTTTAATCTTCCGTTGAAAAAAGCCACGCTCCTCCTCGCGCTCATGCCGATAATTGCTCATTCGATGATCGCACATAAAGAGGGAAGGTTCCTGGTCGGATCGATTTGGCTAGTGATCCCCATTGCAGCAGCTGGATTTGCGTCAATTAGGGCGCCCAAAGTCCGCTGGATAATCGGCGCGATCTTCATTTTTGCTGCACTCATCAGCGGCAGCAGAGTTCAGAGACGCTGGATGCATCATGCGTCTGATGTACGCGAGCTTTCAACTCTGGGGAAATCAATCTCACCTACCGTCACCACGATTCAGATTTCAGCAGACCCAAATCTCGATCCTGTAGGATTTTACCTCCGAACTAGGGCACATTTTTGCCATCCCGACACCGTAAACTCATGTGCGGGAATGCCAAAAATCAGGATCGGAACCCGTGGATGGGAGCTCGTACCATGAACAAACTCCCAAACACCCATCTCCTAAAAAATCCTCTGGTCAGCGCGGTCTTGCTCGGTGCATGCGCGCTTGGAATTGGGACCATGTGCTTGAGGTTTGTCCTGGGGCGGCTGGACGGACAAGGAACCCGCCACGTCCCCAGATCTCTGGAGTCCAAGCTCGAAAATCATGAGCCACAATCCGAACCTCAGATGCCGAGATCAACTCAGACCCCGAATGGTCCTGCTCCCGCCCTGCGAGTCATCGCTGCGTATGCCTTGAGTACTGGCCGATCGTTAACTCGGCCGATCATCTCGGGCGGAAAGTTTTGGATTGGATCAAGCTCTGGAACTCTCGAGGGTCACTCGATCAGCCCTACCAAAAACGAAAAAAAGTGGACGCTTCGTAAGACTCTTCCAATTTCAGAGGCCCCATTGCTCATCCCTTCTCGGAGTATCATGCTGGTGACGGAGACCCCTTCCACGATCACCGCTACCTCCCGGCTGACCGCGCTGCAGTCCCAGCCTCCGAAAATTCTTTGGGAGCGGGAGTTCGACGGTCTCGTAGCGATCTCTGCGGATGAAAAATCCAACACATTTTTTGCTGCGACCGATGTTTTTGGACTTTGGGCTTTTCGTCTTACTGACGGAAGTCCTCTTTGGCAATCGCTGCCCCCAGGCCGCCCTGCGGCCGGGATTCTGGTCTCCAACGATACCGTCTACATTCCGAGCTCTAGGCAAACGACCCAATCTGGCTCCAAAGCCCGACGATATGAGACGACACTCCATGCTCTTTCAGCAAACTTCGGCAACATTCGTTGGAGCATCCGATTGCCGGGCGCTCCCTGGGGAACTCCGATCGAGGATCCATTCAACCGCGATGTTCTCCTCACCACTCAAACCCAAGAACGTGGCTGGGCCCACGCGATAGAAGCCAGCTCTGGAAAGCTTCGTTGGACGTGGGAACTTCCGGCGAGGCCTGTCAAAAAAAGTGTGACGATCGCTTCAGCAGGCGTCGTAGTGCATGCACTCGAGAGCGGAGAGGTGATCGCACTTCGCCTCTCCGGGAG
>JAGWZD010000401.1 GCA_018968995.1 Bdellovibrionales bacterium | reverse complement strand
ATTTGGCAAAGTTTCTTGGAGTAGACGAGACTGCCGATATCTCTAAGGAAGTCCGAAACTTCCTCAGGCGAGAATTTGTGGTTCCACGCGGAATAGCGATTCCTTTTTCCATTCAACAAGAGTTTCTTGAGTCTTCACCTCGAATTCAGCAAGCCATCGGTAAACTTAAGATGGCGATCGAGCTCAATGCACGTGAAATTGATTCACTTTCCCTGTCGCTTCAAAAAATGATTGTCGCCGCCCGAATGCCTGAGAAAGTGAGAGGCTATATCGATGCACAGATAGCGAATCACTTGGCTGGGGTCTCCTCGTTTGTAGTTCGCAGTTCCTCGAATGCCGAGGATCTTGAGAATTTCTCGGCGGCAGGCATTTACGAGTCAATTAATCACGTTTCGAATGCTGAGAAAATTTTTGAGAGCATCAAGCAAGTTTGGGCATCGCTGGTCTCTCCTAGGAGTGTGCGTCTTCGGAATGAGGTGGGCATCTCTTTAGACGAGTCCTACATGGGTGTTATCGTACAAGAAGAAGTAAAAGCCTCTCTGGGTGGCGTTTTAGTGACCACTAATCCTATGAGTCGTACCGATTTTAGGAATGTGTATATCAATGTGTCGCCTCATTCCGTTCAATCCGTAGTGGAGGGGGCGGAGCTACCTCTTCAGTACTTGTACAATACAGTTGAAGGTGGAGGGCGTACTCTTTCATTAGGATCGGCGAAGGAGGATCTCACGCCCCAGATGAAGGACAAGCTTCAGCGACTGGCCTTTGCTGGACGATTGCTACAGTCTCATTTTGCACCTGATTATACGTTTAGCGCTCCAGTAGATATCGAGTGGGCCATGGACGATGAAAAAATCATTCTCCTGCAGCTTCGTCCGTATGCGACTGGCAGTCGTGCCGTTAAGGCATAAAAAAAGATGAGCGCGATAGCCGAAGATGCATCGAATGATCTGAGTGCTTTGACAAGAAACTATCTCGCGTTTCAGATCTTCTTTGCGCTGCTTTTTTGGCTTCCAGTCTTCTATCAGATTCAGCGTCTGCTGGGGCTTTCTGAGTCCGAAATTTTTAGGATTCAAAGCTTTTACTATCTTCTTTTTTGCGTCCTAGAATTACCCACGGGATGGCTAGCAGATCGGTATGGTCTAGTGCGAAGTCTACGCTGGGGGGCTGTCTCGCTCGTTCTTGCGCATCTGGTGGTGGTGGGTGGTGCTTTGGGGCTGCGCCTTCCGGCGGGGTGGTCTTTTCTCATTCACTTTAGTTTGATTGCTCTGGCTCGGTCGTTGATCTCGGGCGCCTCAAATGCCTACTTGTATGAGGCCTATTCATCAGCCGGAAGACAAATCGAGTACGTACATGTTGAGGGTAAGGCTCGTGCCTACGGGCTGATTGTGAAGATCGTCTCATGGTCGGGCGTGGGATTTTTAACCGAACGGTTTTTACTGGCTTCTTATTGGTTAAGTTTGGGTTCGGCTATGGTGTCGGTGTATTTCGCCTATCGTTTGCGAGAGATTCGCTGGAAGAAGCGTATTTCCCAAACCGCTTCGGCTTCATCGTTTGTCACGGCTTTGAGGCTGCTTCTGAACCACAAACGCTTGCTGTCATTGATGATCCAAGGGATGGGCGTTTTCGTTCTTGCGAGAATCATTCAGGTCAATCTGTTTCAACCCCTGCTTCTTCAGGGGGGATTCGGAGTTTCAAGCCTCGGTTGGGTCATGGCGTTGATGACCGCTGGTGAAGCGTGGGCCTCATTAAGACTTAAAGTGATCTTGCAGCGAATGAACCCAGTGGTGTCGGTCAGTGTTCTTACCGCTTCGTTGGCGCTGGTGGTGGGTCTATTTGCTGTTTTAAGGGGAGCTTGGACCATCGTGGCCCTAGTGGTCTTTTCGCTTCTGGTGGGCTTTATTGGTCCCATTCAACGTCAGGTCATC
>JAGWZD010000400.1 GCA_018968995.1 Bdellovibrionales bacterium | reverse complement strand
CGAAGAGGGCTTCTCGGACGAGATTTTTCAGGGAATGAATCAGAATCGCCAGAGATACGGAGGTGTTCTTCTTTCTCAAGGTGAACTTGATGAGATTCGAGAACAAAAGAGCATCCATTGGGCCCGTGTTCTCAACTCAAAACGAGAACTCGTGGGCTATGGAGGTTTTGGAAAAGGGATTGATCTTGGAAGGCAGTTACATGAGTGGGGGGGGGCAGCTGAGGCCGTTCAGGTCCTGGCAAGGTGGGCGCTTTCTCTGGATTCAGAAGCCGAGATCATGGGAACCCAAACGCTTCTTGAGGGATTATTTGGCGAGCTTCCGCCGGAAACTCTGATCGAGCCACTTTGCCTGGCCAAAATTTTCGATCCGGAATTAGAGGCGTATCTTCGGTCTCGAGAAGATCATCTTTGGTTTTGGGGTATTGACGGCGTTTAATCGTTCGAGCGTGCAATGGAAAAGGTTTTTGTTTTCGTATTGCTGGGATTTCTAATTTCGGGCTTCACACTATCCAGGTTTCTGAGAAACCACTCTCGTTCGATTGCTATTTCTAAGCGGCTCAATCGCTGGATTATTGTGGTGGCATTACCAGCGGTAGTGGTTCAAAAAATTCACTCTTTGCCCGATTTTTCATGGAATAATCCGGCGATATTTCTTCCTGTCTCTCAACCTTGGATTCACTTTTTACTCAATGCTTTGGTGATTTCGGCGATTGCGTGGAAGCTGAAATGGAATCGGGGAGTTTTTGGGTCCCTTCTTCTTACGGTAGGCTTAGGAAACACCTCTTTTGTTGGACTACCGCTATTGAAGGCGCTTTTAGGTCCAGGGTCTTTAGGAACAGGCATCATCATGGATCAGTTGGGGACTTTTCTGATCTTGGCTTTGGTCGGCGTTCCCCTGGGGCGAGCGATTTCAAGTTATGGCGGTTCATTCCGATGGAGTTTTAAAGAACTCTCTCGAGTTTGTCTGTACCCGCCATTTATTGCGCTTATTGCTGCTCTAGTTTTGAGGTGGGTGACTTTGCCAGAGTGGACTTACACTCTCTTGGGCTGGATTGGAGCCACGCTTCCCCCGGCCGCCCTCATTTCAGTGGGCTTATCGATCCAATGGCGCGCTCTGAGAAAAAAACAGGTGCGATATCCGTTGGCCATCGGTCTCATTTTAAAGCTAGTGCTTTTCCCAATCTTTCATTGGTTTCTTTACTCGAATTGGGCGGCTCATTTTTCAGATCTGGACCCTCTCGTGTTAAAAGCCATTCTACTAGAGTCCTCGATGGCCTCGATGATTATGGCGGGCATTGTGGCTGCCGAGAGTGGTCTTGAGCCTGAGCTGTCCCAGCTGATGGTGGGGGTAAGCATTCCTCTTTCTTTGCTCACCGTGCCGCTCTGGGCAGTTTTATTGGGCTTTATCTAAATCCTTTTAGGATCGGAATGCCTGAACAGAGAAGACGATCCAGGCCGCGATCATCAGGCTGCCCCCGATGGGGGTGATGGCCCCTAGCCAGCGCGGGCCCCCGAGGGCCATGATGTACAGCGATCCCGAAAAAATTACGACGCCCAGAGCAAAGCCCCAGCCTGGAAAAACTCCTGGAGCGGATGAGCCTGCTTGAATTCGGAACTGAGTCCATAAACCCCAAGCAAGCAGGGCTAAGGCATGAATCATTTGATAATGAGCGCCCGTTTTCATCCATTCCAGCGCCTGGTCTTCCACTTTTCCCTGCAGCGCGTGAGCGGCGAAAGCCCCGGTGATCACACCCAGTGCGCCAAGTGCCGAGCCCACTGAAATCCATAAATTGCCCATAGGTTTCCTCGTCAGCAGCATGGTACATCGAAATCATGGCAAGTTCACAAAAAGTCATTTTAATCACGGGCGGTTCTCGTGGAATGGGTCTGGCGATGGTCCAGCGTTTCCAAAAAGAGGGGTATCGTGTTGCGGCT
>JAGWZD010000399.1 GCA_018968995.1 Bdellovibrionales bacterium | reverse complement strand
CTATGCCATTCCTGAAGCACGGATTGTCGATCTTTTAGATCCAAGCTTTCTCTATCAGCACGATCGCCCCCTTCACGAGGCGCGTGAGGCGATTAAAAAAGGCGAGATCGTCGACATTCAAGGATATCTTCAGGATTCCTTTCAAGCGGATTACCTTTTGACAAGAAATCCGGCGTTAGCTCTGAAGCTTGATGAAGACCCCCTTTTTGAGCGGGTTTTTCCAAAAAAAGACTCGCGTTATTCAGGTTCTGAGCGACTTTTTCAGCTTCGGCTCTCCAGCAGAGGCAAAATGGTGACGCGCTTTGAAGACATACGCGCCGCGGGCGCAATTCCAGTTGGCGAATTTTCAGAGCTCTCCCCCACGTCCTCTCGGTTACAGCCGGTTCGTGCCAGCTCTGAGACAAAAACGGTCTACTTCGATTTGTCCAAACTGATCTCGGTTGAGAGAAAAAAAGATTTTTATGAGGCCTCCTCCCTCATGAGGTGTGTCTCTCTTCGTCCCAATCCCTCAGAAAGTCAGAAATGGGTGGGAAGAAATCTGGTAGCTGTTGGTGGGGGAAAAAATGTTCGGATTTGGCTCAATGAGAAGCCTTTTTATCATTCGGTAGTGATGCCCGCTTCAGCTCAATTAGTCAGCCAAGTGATGGATGTCGGAAGACCGATGAGACCGACCGATAAGCTTCAGCTTTTAGTCTGCTCGCGTGAATCCTCTTCTGTTTTTGGACTTAGTCTTTCTTTTTGGACAGATCAGGAGCTTTCCGATCTTTGTCAGCGTAAACAATGGAAGGCCCCAGAGACACTTCAAGATGAACGAGCCTGGCAGCGCCAGGGAAGTCGTCGGTTATCGTGCCTGGGAAGTTTCGCTATCTGATCCGCTCAGGGTTTTTTGAACCATTCCTCAAGTGAGGCGTGGATCGGGCTGACTGCGATAATGGAGGCTTGGTGATGACGTAAGGCATCTAAAGTGGCGTCTACTTTCGAGGACGGTACAGTCACTCGGTAAAGGCCATCGGCTCCCAACGCACTACCCAGAAAAATTTCATCCACAACCTGAGAAGCCGTAAAACGAATTTCAGTATTCTGGTTTCTATCTTGAAGAAGGTCTGAGATGGGTCCACTTTTCCGAATTTTTCCACGCTCGATTAATGCAATACGGTCACAAATGGCTTCCATATCTGGAATAATGTGTGAGCTAAAAAAAACCGTTCGTCCTTCGCGACCCAGATCTGTAATGATCTGCTTCATCTCGGCCCGACCTAAGGGATCAAGTCCACTCATCGGCTCGTCTAAAACTAAAAACTCGGGCTCGTGAATGAGGGCCTGAGCAATACCGATTCTTTGAAGCATGCCTTTGGAGTAGGTGCGAAGCGTTTTTTCTCCAGCCTCAGCTAGGCCTACTCTTTTTAGAAGCCTGGGACGGCGTTCTTGGATTTGATTCGTTGATAACCCCGACAGGCCTCCAAAGTAGGCGAGCAGCTCGTTGCCTGTCAGGTGATCGTGGAAGTAGGGGCGTTCGGGAAGGTATCCGATTCGCGCCCGGGTTTCGCGCTTCAGCACGCTCTGTCCATTCCAGGTGATCGAGCCTGACTTTGGTCTTCGAACACCCGTCACTAATTGAATCAGCGAGGTTTTTCCCGCCCCATTGGGTCCTAAAAATCCCGTAATCGATCCGCGAGGCACAGCAAGCGAGACCTGGTCTAAAATCGTGACCGGTCTGAGCCAAAATCCCGAGCGGAAATGTTGCTGTACGTTTTGAATCTCTAGCATGGCTCTCTCAGGCTAATAGCTTAATCAAAAAAGGGGATTGATGCAAAACCCGCGTCAAGCCAGAATCCCATCAAGATGTGGACGAACGCTTCCTCCATTCGCGTGATTCGCTCGATTGCCAGGGTCACCTTCACCGAGGTTTTGAAAGATAAGGTGCTCTACGGCGCCTTCATCAT
>JAGWZD010000398.1 GCA_018968995.1 Bdellovibrionales bacterium | reverse complement strand
ATCCCTGTGGAAGGCCGTGCACAATTGCGATGAGCGAAGTGCTACAGAATTAGCCAAAGATCTTGCTCAACAGATCCGTCGCGGCGATTGGATTTTACTCGAAGGCCCTATGGGCTCAGGGAAAAGCACTTTTGCCCGAGCTCTGCTCAAAGGGTTTGGATTTGGGCTTCATCCCGAAGGCAGCCCAACTTTCGCCTTGGCCCACGAGTACGAGCAAGCAGGGTTGCCGACAGTCATTCATATCGACTTATATCGGTTAGAGAGTGAGCGCGACCTAGAGGCAGCGGGTATTCATTCGTTTTTTTGGGAAAGACCTGAGGCCGTGATTCTTGCGGAGTGGACTTCGAACTTTCCGACTCTAGTAAAAGCGCTTCATGAAGATGAAAGTCGGTCTTTATGGCAAGTCGAACTCGAGTTTGTGCCGCGCGAACCTCTTCTTCGATCCATTCAGATTACCCGACGATAATAGGTTCGGATTACCCTCGCAAAAGAGCCACAACTTTACGGACCACTTCCATGCCCAATGAGGCTTTCATCCCTCCGGTCAAAAGGATGCCTAAAGGAGTGTCTCGCGGTCCTACCCAAAAAAGCCAAGTGCTTTCGTCCGGAAGAATACCGAGAGCTGCACGCAACGCCGCTTGTTTTGGCTCTGAGGCCCGAAGTGAAAGGGCATCAGCTCGGCTTAAATCCTTCCAAACTTCGGGCATACTCGACTGACTTAAGCACAGCCCTGTCCAAATAGCCCAACGGTCTCGGCTGGCACCCGAAACCGCTCGCGCGTCGAAGTCATTTCCGTCTTCTCTCTTCAGAAATAAAAGCGACCAATCCGCTTGATTCGAAAACAGCATCTCGATGGCTTGAAACTCGGCCACGCCTGGTCGGGCGAGAATCTCTGGGGTCCAGAGCTCCAAACGCTGACTTTGGCGTCGATCATTCCCTCGAGGTGCTGATTTGATCTTCGGGCCCTCTGGGGAGGTTGATTCTGAGCGCTTTTCAGGCGAGCCACCCGAAATCAGAAGCTTCCTGCGGTCGAGCAGGGTGGAGACCGTCGGCATCTCTTCCATCGTATGGTAACTACCTGATTTTTCAGGAGAATCTTTAGATGCCGAAGATTTATTTTCTGACATAATCAGTCCGCCGATGTGATCCGATCTCCTCAGTTTGACCCTTTTTCTCCGGCCTGGCCACTTGAAATTTCCTGAGGTTGCCTGGGACTCCTGAGCTTCTAGTAGTTGACGGCACTACTAGGAAATGATAGCCCCAAAGAAACCTGGACATGGGTCCTAGGGAAAGAATTAACGCGCCAACCAGAAAACACGGGCGCTGGAGAGTAATAAGGGGAGAGAGTCGTCATGCGGTTAACCTCAAAAGGACGTTATGCCGTCCGAGCCATCCTGGATCTTACTTTTAACTCAAACGGTCGTCCGGTTCGTCTTCAGGAAATTTCAGATCGCCAGAAAATTTCGTTACACTACCTCGAACAGCTTTTTAGACGCCTCAGAAAGGGCGCAGTTGTGAAAAGCGTGCGTGGTCCAGGGGGCGGTTATGTGCTGTCTCGTTCGATGGACGAGATCTCCGTTCGCGACGTGTTGGTGAGCGTGGGTGAAAACATCAATCCTGCTCGTGACCTCATTGGAACAGGCGACATCAAGAGTGACACGGTTGAATTCTTGCTGACCAAAACCTACTTCGAGAATTTGGGACTCATCATGCAGGAATACCTCACCACAACATCCGTGGGAGACCTCATCCGAAAAGCTCGCGGAACCCAAGAGCTTCCACGCGGAGCCGCAAAAGCTCTGGATATCGACTTCCAGACGCCTGGTGCAGGAATTGGTGTGAATGTCCCAAAGACCCGCGATTTATCTTGATGCGAATGCAGGCCTTCCGCCTCTTTCGATCATTCGCGAACGCGTTTCGGGAATCCTCAATCAGCTGTACAATCCTT
>JAGWZD010000397.1 GCA_018968995.1 Bdellovibrionales bacterium | reverse complement strand
ATATGGTGTCTCTAGCCAGGAGGTCCCCAGCTTCCTCCATGTGTTCAGAAACATCGGTGATGTCGTGCGCAACCCTTTTACGTAGGTCCTTTTCCATCTGGGCAAAGTGTGCGACTAGGTTATTCACGCCCAGAGTCTGCCCAAAATAGGCGGGATCACGCCTCGTAAACAGCTCCGCCAAATGACGAAAGTCAGTAAGGCGGTTATTAATGGGGGTGGCCGTCAGTAGAAATAGCGTCTTTTGTCTGATCTCACCACTTAGAAGATCGTAAAGCCGAAAATAACGGGAAGGCTCAACATCCCCACCATCACCCGCTCGACCGGGGTTACGAAAGTGATGTGCTTCGTCGATAACTACAGCGTCGGCCTGTTCAGCAAGTCTGCGAAATCGGTCAGGGAATTCACCTTTACGTCCTAAATCGGTGTTTGCAAGGACAACTAGATTGCTGAAATCAGCGCCGCCACCGATGTGCGGTAGCCACTCTTTCAGATGAGGCTCCCACACTCCTTCTTTAGCCGCCTTGGGAGCGAAAAGCACTACCCGCTTGTTCTCTTTTAAAATTAATCGCTCAATGAGCATCAGCCCAACAAAGGTTTTTCCTAAACCGACGCCATCGCAGAGAAAGGCTCCGCCGTGCTGTCGGGAAATTTTCATCAAAGCCCAGTACGCTTCCTTCTGGTAGCGATCGAGCTTTGGAAACATCTTTGAACGGGTTTCATCCCACTCATTGGCACTCAGCTCATGGCCACGAAAAAACTCTTGTAAAGCTTTGGCATAAACCTCGAAGGGCATGTACTCGCGAACATGCCTATCAATTACATCAACAACTGCCTCAGTTACCTCGGAGGCTTGATCCCAATGGATCTCAAACCACTCTTGTAGTTGCGCGACCTCTCTTGCGCTCTGAATCTGGACATTAAGCTCGATGTTCTGCGTTAGCCCCGGATCGGTAAAGTTGCTAGAGCCAACCAGGGCCTGTGAGCCAACCACCTCGAGCCGTGCATGTGTTATGTACGCTTTAGCGTGGAACTTATCCTTGTCGTAGACGCGACACTCAATTTTCCCGCTCCTCATGGCCTCTAGAATTGCGGGAACTTTTTCTAGGAATGGCTCCGGGGTCTTTTGTCTTTCTAGGCTTGAATCGAGAATCTTGGTAACGTCCGCCTTTACAGAGTCCAGCAAGAGTTTGCGCGTTCGATGGGTCATTTCGCTTCCCATCAGAATTCTGATTTTGTCTAGCCCTTGCCACTTTCCATCAAGCGCTATCAATGCGCCTATTTCAAAAAAACCCGTGGCGATATCAAAGGATTTCGCGATTCCGCACCACTCTTTTAGGTAGCGCAGACCGGTCCAGCCTGAGACACTGTTATCAACAATAAATAGATCTTTGCCAGTTCGTTCGTGAGCCATAACTAGAGTTCTCCATTATCCAAACCGGTCTCCGCTGCCTCTCGACGTGGGTACTCTGGTCAAAACTGTCTTTAACGACTAGTCATTTTAGTCTGTGGCGAATTTAGACTATCAAAAGTCCTCGGCGCTGCTCCAGCCCTATGAAGTGCGTTTCTGGCGAGGCTCCTGAAATGACGGGGAAGCCGGTGCCTCATCTAGGGAACTAAACGTCGTTAGTGCGAATTCAGGTGCAAGGGTGCGCTAGGTACCATCAGCGAAAACGGGGGATACCACCCCGGTCGGGTTTGGATTTGGAGAGTTTTGAGCCCCCACCCCCACCTCGCAAAAGTCTTGGTCAACTTCTGGTCAACTGAGGCTTTATTTTGATCAAAAAGTGAGCTAAATTTCTCAATGGGACGGCACCCTGCGCACAGCCTAACCCATTGATTTTTCTTGATGTTTGATGGAGGCGGGGGTCGGAATCGAACCGGCGTCCACGGCTTTGCAGGCCGCTGCATAACCACTCTGCCACCCCGCCGGTGGGCTTTTAAATTGGAG
>JAGWZD010000396.1 GCA_018968995.1 Bdellovibrionales bacterium | reverse complement strand
CTGTGCGAAGTCCAGATGAACCCTTTTAATCGATCAGAACTGGAAGCTCACTGTGCCAGTCAACGAGTGAAAACTTGTTTCTGACAAGGAACCACCAGCGTACTGTTGCTCGATGCTTCCCAACGTTCCAACTCCCCCGCCGTACCCATAGTAGCCAGAGTAGGCGCCATAAAGTGCTGGATTGTAGAGATCTTGATTTTGTCGTGAAGAGAGCACCGTGTAATGACGATAGCTTGCTCCTACGCTGACGCTTTTGCTCAAACGAATATCCAAGCCTGCACTCGCGTAAGCCAAAAATTGGGACATCTCATAGTCTGGAGGAGTTCCGTAGCCATACTGCTTCAGAAAATCCAGGATTCGAGGATCGTAGTTCAGGTAGCTTCGCGAGTACCCTGCACCACCGCCGATGTAGGGACGAAGGCGTGAGGACATTCCCAAAAGGTGAAGCTTGAGTCCCGCGTCCACCACGTTTTGACGTAGTGCCGCGGTCTTGTCGTTCGATCCACCATAGGCAAGCCCATAAGGATTCAACACTCCGCGAAGAGCGTTGGCTGTCGCGTCGTTTAAAGCCAGCCCATAGTCACTGTAACTATATCCAAGCTCAAAGTTCAGGTGATCAGAGACCCCCATATCCAGGGCAACGCCCACCGTGTACCGGCCTTCGACGGCATATGGACTTGGCCCAGAAAAATTCGAAACTCCTCCGCGAGGAGCTAACCGAATAGTAAACACATCGTCGTTTCCGATTTCGGATGAAGTCTGTAAGTCCGACACTTTGAGCGTCGAGGATCCTGCTGAAGCGCCACGGTCGGAAACCGGTACGCTCACCACTTGTTCTTCAATCACTGGAGAAACCGGCGCTACACCCAGTGTTGGTGCCACAACCCCTGCCATAGGGGCCATGACCGGAGCAGGAACTGGAGCCGAAGGCTGACCAGCGAGCTGGCCTGTCCGACGCTTCTCATCCTGAAGACGAAGGTCTTCTAACCTTTCTTGCAGGAGGTCTTCGTTACGAAGCTCTTCCCGAAGGCGCTCACGGCGCATCAGCTCTGTTCTGTTCAGAGCTTGCTGTTCTGGAGCTTGAGCTGCAGAAACAGGCGCTGCCGGAGCAGCGGTTGTAATAATCACTGGGTAGGGCTGTGCGGGCACGGCAACCGGTGCAGGCGGCGCCTGTACGATCTGCACTGGGACTGGAGCTGAGGCCACCACTGCAGGCGCAGGCTGGGCCGCTACAGGCGCTGGGGCCACGGCCGAAGCTGGGATGGCTTCCATCACCTCTGATGGTTCAGCGGGAGAATCTACCGAGGTCATAGACCCCTTGTTTGCCCCTTCGACGAGGAGTTCTGCCTGAGCGCCAGAGGTCATCCCCAAGACTAAGGCAAGAAACCCAAGCCCTTGGCCTAATGGTTTTCTAAGCGATCGCATTTTTCTTCCATAACGGTTCATAACCGGTCCTCTTTCGATTCGAATTCGAACTTTGCCATGGGGCGTATAGCAACACACATACCGCTTGACTAGGTTTTTTTTAACGCAGCGCAAAATTAAAATAATGTTATCATTTCAATAACTTAATGAGAAATTGAAAAACACCCCTAGGGCTCAAGCCCTTTTGGAGCACTAAAACACTCTGGATTTGGGTCACTATGACACCAATTGGCGGTGCAGAATTTTCATGGTGAACGCTGCTGGTCACACTTTGTGGGTGTCAGCGGAAACGATACAGACCCTGGGTAAACTGCGCATCTAAGCGCCGGGTATGCCCATCATAAAACTGCTTCAAAAAGGGCTTGAGTGTCGTGAATACAACTTGAGCTAAAGCAAACACGATGACTAAGACCAAAAGGTATTCCGTGGTCGCCTGACCCAGAGTGCGCTGTTCCGAAGAATGTTTTCGAGCCGCGTATTCCATCATCCACACTCTATTCTACACGTCCCCCTAAAAGGTTCCATTGCGCCGTTTTTGATAAAGCTCA
>JAGWZD010000395.1 GCA_018968995.1 Bdellovibrionales bacterium | reverse complement strand
AGAAGCGGAACCTGGCCGGGTCGCCCCCGGCCAGGTTCGCGTCTTTTTAAGCCCCTTTCACCCTGGCGTCAAAAACCTGTCTTGCCTTTTCCCAGTCCATTGCTAGAGTGCAGAAATCAGCTTTGGGGGAAGATGGCATGCGCGTAAAACGCTTGGAAATTCAAGGCTTTAAGTCCTTCAAGGACAAAACAATCATCCATTTTGACAAAGGAATCACGGGAATTGTCGGACCCAATGGGTGTGGCAAATCCAATATTGTGGACGCCTTTTTCTGGGTGATGGGTGAACAATCCTACAAGCACATGCGCGGCAGCGGGTCAGAAGACCTCATTTTTAATGGTAGCTCGCGATATGCCCCACTCGGTCTGGCTGAAGCCACCATGGTGTTAGAGACCGATGCACATGACATCGATCCCGCTTCTGGCGCCACGACTCAAGATATTCCTCTGCACCTTCGATCAAAAGAAATCGCTGTCACCCGTCGAGTGTATCGCTCTGGGGAGGGCGAATACTTCATCAATGGTCAGCCGGCACGGCTGAAAGACATTCAAGAGCTGTTCATGGATACCGGCGTTGGGGCAAAAGGGTATTCTGTCATTGAACAAGGACAGATCGGAAAGATCGTCAACGCCAAGCCCGAAGAGCGCCGCCTTCTCATTGAAGAGGCTGCTGGAATCGCAAAATATAAAGCCCGCAAAAAAGAATCTCTGCGAAAGATGGAGGCCACTCAAGGAAATCTCTCTCGCTTGAATGACGTGGTTCAGGAAATTGAGCGAAACCTTGGTTCTCTCGAGCGTCAGGCTCAAAAAGCGCGCTCTTACAACAAAATGAGAGGCGAGCTGACCGAGAAGGAAATGACCTGGGGCCGTCGCAAGGCCCGCGTCATTCAGCAGAAACTTCAGGAACTAAATTCGTCGAAAGAAATCGTCGATCAAGAGATCCTGATGCTTCGATCTGAGCTTCAGGTCGTCGAGAATTCAATCGAAACCGATCGAGTTGCTCAGCTTACAGATTCAAAGACGGCCGAAGAACTACAGTCTCGACTACAAAATGCCAGATCCGATCTAACCCGCGAACAAAGCGCTCTTGAGCTTTCTCGTCGCCGTCAAGGTGACCTTGAGCAGCAACTTCAGAATCTCAATCGTGAGAAGGCTGAGCTTGCTCAAAGCATTGAGGCCGACCGCACCCGGCTCACCGAGCAGGGCCGGGAACTCGCCGAAGGCGAGGAGATGTTGCAAACAGCACAATCTCGAGCTCAAACTCATGAGGAACAGGTTCGCGCTAAACGACAATCTACCGAGACTGCACGGCGAAGCCTAGAGCAAGCTCAGCGCTCTCTACTCCAAGGTGTAGAGCAAGCTAATGAACTCAACGCTCGTTCCGCAGCCCTCTCTAGCCGTATCGAAAGCTTGAAAGAGCAGCTGGAAGGAATTTCCCAGGATTCAGCTGAAGTCGTCCAACGATCAAAGGATGATGAGGCTCGCCTAACCAATATTCGGAATGATTTTGAGCGAATTTCAACGGACCGTGAAAAGTCTCGAGAGAACCGGAACCTTCAACAGAAGAGTATTCGTGAACTTGAAGACACTCTTCGCCGGAATGAGCGCGCTGAAGACGAAAGCCTTCGCGAACTTACTTGTCAGCGAGCCAAATTGCAGAGCCTGAAAGAACTCATCGAATCGAATGAGGGAATGGCTGACGGACCCAAGTCATTGCTCTCTTGGGCCAAGGAAAAAAGCCTCGGTGGAATCTCTGCGCTGACCGATTTGGTTGACGTTGAAACTGGCTTCGAAAACGCGATGGAAGGCTGGCTTGAAGGACAACTCGAAGGCCTCCTGTCAAAAGACGCATCCCTAGCAGTAGATGCACTTCGAGAGCTTGCTACTCGAAACGAAGGACGAGCATGCATTCGTCTTGCCGGTATTTGGACCGGGCGCTCACCAGATGAATCCGGAAGCATCGGGCAGATTGAAACCATTC
>JAGWZD010000030.1 GCA_018968995.1 Bdellovibrionales bacterium | reverse complement strand
TCGGGCATCCAGGTCCTTGAACTTCTCACCCTCGGCCTTTTTAGGCAGGGTGCGTCCGTTCATCGCCTCAATAAAGCTGCCATCAGGGCGCATCTCAAAATAAATGGGCTTTACCAGTGCAGCGATAATGAAACTCGAGGGCTTCATCTTCATGATGACGACGTCTCGACCATCAGACGTCTTCCCTTGGCCGTCTTTGAAAATCTCAAACCCGACAGTCTCGGCGCGCTCCCAAGACGCAAAGCGAAACTTCAGGGCTTCGCCTTTCATCAGACTCTCCCAGTGCTTGGCCATCATCCGAATCAGAAGCGGACCCGTTGCCCAAAGTTCAGGAAGATCTTCTTCATGGCTTTTTACTTTTCCATCGGCAGAGCGATAGCTAAACACAAGCTTCTTTTCTTTTACCTCAACCGAGCCCGCTGTGCCTGACTGGAGATGGTCCACACTGTATTTCGCGGGAGCACCTGCAGAATCGAATTCCATCTTTTCAATCACCAGCTCTTTTCCGTCGGTACCGTTGTAAACGGTTCGAATCGAAAGCCCATCCGCAGCGATCGTTCGATCTGCGGTAAAAAGAACTCGATCATTTTTTTCCGCGCGATCGAAGCCCTTGGCTGTGAATCCCGCAGAGAGCGCCAGTTGTGGACTGCCTGCGACAAAAACCGCTGCAAACAAAACGAATAACGTGGATTTCATGGCTCTATTGAATGCCGAATCAGTAGACAGCGCCACAGTAAAAAACAAAAAGGGAGGGTCATTGCTTCCTCTGAACAAGCCTCACAGCGAGTTCTTCAACGGTTGCACGACCCTCCCAACGTGGGGACCGCTACTTCCTCCAGATGCATCTTTCGACACACCGTTCAACAGTTGCAGCATCCTCAGGTGTCACTGAATTTGGAGTTTCTTAGGTTTCCCTAGTACTTCTTCACTCTCAGCAACTGGTTTCTAGTATTGCGAAGTTAATGCCAAATCAGGCCTTAAGGTGCACTCTCGTTGCTCGCCGGAATGTCTACAGCCACCGGAGCATTCGGCGCCACTTTGCGGTCGGCAAATTCATAGTGGCGAAGCTTCTCGATGGTCGCCCGGAAACCGCTTTTTACCATCTCAGCCAATTTTCTGGATGAAAGTGTAAAGTGCTCACCAAAGAACATCTGCGCATCATGCGGGCTGGGATGAATATAGATCGTATCAACGTCTCGACGATGATGGAGCTCGGCCTCTAAGATCTCGATAATTTTTCGCGCGTGTTCCTCGGGTACACCTTGCTGCTTACAATAGCGCTCTACGGCACTAATCGCATTTTTTTGCGTCACTTTGCCATGAACATACTGATTCACTTTTTGTTCGATCACGAGATAGATCGACTGAATCAAAATGGACGGAAGACCATGATCCGTGAGCGAGCCCACCTCCTTATTAAAGTGATACGGCTGATGCGTGTGACTCGTGATGATCAGGTCACAGCCGGCATCAACCGCGACGTGAGTCGAGAGCGTGTCTCGAATTTCGCCATCGATATAGTGAATCAACTTTCCATTTTTGTTCTCGATGGAATAAGGCGCATAGATAAACGGTAGCGATGCACTTGCCGCACAAGCCTGAGAGACAAAAGCGTCGTTATCATACTGGCAGGTCAAATCATGTGGGGGCGGTTGATAGCTGTACTTCCCAAACACCACTTTTCGGGAGTGATTGAGCTGAGTGGCTACGATAAACAGGTCGGCGAGGTAATCATGAAAGCGATTACTCGGAAGCACCTCCTCGCGCATGTATTCTTCAAGGCCTGCTGTTGAGAAAATGCCCTGGAATTTCATCCAGTTAAGCTGGAGTAGCGAGTCCCACTGGCCTTGAACCAGGCCATTTAGCACCCGACCAATCTGCATCATTTGAGAGAACTGCTCTCGAGCAATACCGGGTCGGATCTTAAACATCGTTTGATAGCTCAACCGCGGTAGCACTCGTGGCAAGCGATCCATAGCATCCACGGGCTCACGCCCCGTGAAGGAATTGAAAATATTGTCTAGCGAGTAGCCGGCCGCCAAGTAGGAACAGATGATGGATCCTGCACTCGAGCCCACGTAAGTACTGATTTCCATAGGCTTTGAGGAATAATGACCCGAGGCCTCGCGAGACTGAAGCCCCCCCACAAATTGAAACCCTTGCTCTTGAAGCGCAAGAGCGACCCCCAGGTGAAAAGCGCCCGCCTTAGTGGCCCCCCCACTACAAACAAAGGCGACTTTACGCTTTGGGCCAATTTGGATTCGATTTCGGTTTGCAGACCTGCCCGGCCGAGTGCTCATGACCTCAAAGGGTACTTGAATATTCATTCCATGGAAATACACTAGGTTGCATGGAACTCAGCGGCCAGTGGTTGTCTTTAATGGAATACGCTCAGCGTAATGATGTCAGTCTTTCGACGCTTCGACGCTATATCAAGTCGAACAAGGTGCGATATCGCTCAGAAAAGGGGCGTTATCTCATCTGGAGCGACTCCGAGATCTCCTCGCTCTCGAGCGCAATTGCTTCACTAGACTCGACGGATGTCGACTCGATACAAAGCGACTCACTGAGCCATCTTCGTATACAGCTACAGAAAGCCCAAAAAGAAATCGCTGAGCTCAAAACTCTGGTGGCTTTCTATGAAGACCAGACTGAAAGCGCTCGTGGCATTCTCTGAGCGAACTTCTCTTATCCTGCCGAAATTGATTTTCAGCATCACGGTCTGGCTGTGCTCTGTTGCTCACCCTCTAGCTTCCTACGCCTCTCCAGAGTTTGATCGACGTTACTCGCTTCAGAGCGTAGGGGCTCTAAAATCCTCAGACAACGTCGACGGGCTTTTCGCGAATTACGTTTCGGAAGCGCTCAAGGACTATTTCAGCGGACAGCCTCGGTTCACCATGCAAGACCTTTCGACCGCCCAAAGCGTCCTCGATAAGTCAAAGCTGTCGTATGAGAAGCTGATTGAGGACACCAAGGTTTTAGAAAACCTTGCTCGGGCCACTCGCAGTGAGACATTAATTCGAACCAAAATTTTCAAGGAAGGCCCTCGCTACCGATTTACGCTGGATTGGCTCCATGCTCCAAAAATGGACTTGCTCTCGACCGAAGTTTTTTATCTCGATGAGCCTCGCGACGGAAATACACTAGGGGCCGAAACGATTCGTGCACAGCTGCAACTTGCCATGGACCGCCTGATTCGAAAAATTCCGTTTGTCGCCCAAATCAACGGAAGAGATGGCGATGTGGTCACGATCAATAGCGGCGCTAATTTGGGCCTAAAAAAAGGCGACACCGTCTGGGTCGGCACCATTGATGACGTAAAAAAACACCCTCTTTTGAACACCATTGCAGAGTGGAAAATTGCGAGAACTGGGGCTGTTCAAATTGAACAAGTTGAACCAGCGCTAGCTTTCGGCAAAATCATTGAAGAAGAACAATCGCGACCGATTGCCCGGGGACAAAAAATTACACAAATCTCTGCAGCGCCTCCCCCAGCTCCACAAGTGATTCAAGAGACCGAAAACGACAAGCCCTCGGTGATGGACCGTCCTGAACCACCCCGATTAGGCTGGATTTCTGCTGCCCCGCAATTAGGAACTTTTAGTCGGCAATTCAGCTCTCAGAGCGGAACATCTGGAAAAACTGGTGGGGGAATCGCTTACGGAGGACGATCTGAAGCGGTTCTTTGGCTCGATCGCCAATGGTTCACTGAGGGTGCATTGGGATTTTCGGCGTTTTCATTTTCTCAGTCCGATATCGTCAATGGAAGCTCGTCGACCCTGAAGGGATCTGGAACCCTGATGGAGGCCAAAGTGGCTTTGGGCTATAGCTACCTCTCGGGACTAAATTTTTTCGGAGCCAAAGGATGGATCAAGGCAGGCTATCAGACTGCGATCTATTCTCTGCCGAAATTTACTGCCCAAAACGTTAACCCCGTAACCTGGAGTGGGATGCTGCTTGGGGTTGGTGGTGATCTACCGCTGCGGGCAGGCTGGACCGCTCAGCTCAATTTAGATTTCGGTCTTTTGCGCTCAGTAAAAGAGAGCGGCACCGCTCGGGCAGCCCCCATTAGCAGCACGATGGTTCAGTTCTATTTCGGCACTGTTTATAATCTCCGTCCACGTCTTCTGTTTCGAACTGGCGTTTCTTTTCAGTCGCAAGGCGCGGAATATGCCGATGGCGCATCACTGAACCATAAAACGATTGCTCTCGTTCCGTCGTTTGTCATTCCATTTTAAAAGCATTAAGAACTCTCGAAGATGAGTAAAACTGCCAAGGCTAGAATCCACGAGCTGACTGAACAGATTCTGCATCACGACCACTGCTACTACGTCCTTGATCAACCCGAAATCTCTGATGCTGCGTATGATCGACTCTTTCGCGAACTCCAAGAGCTTGAGGAAGCCTATCCACAGCTGAGGCTGCCCTACTCCCCCACTCAGCGAGTTGGTGGAAAGCCTTTAGATGAGTTTGCCAAATTGAAACACGGGCTACCGATGCTCTCACTTGCAAACGCGTTAACTGAAGAAGAGCTATTTGCGTTTGATGAGCGAGTTCATCGTTTTTTGGACCTTTCACCCAAAGAAAATTTAGAATATTTCTGCGAACTCAAATTCGACGGCTTATCCATTAACCTTCAGTACCAAGATGGACTACTCATCTCAGCCGCAACACGAGGAGATGGAGAAGTCGGCGAAGATGTGACTCAGAACATCAAGACCATTCGATCCATCCCCTTGAAGTTAGACACACCATCGCCCCCCCGATTCATCGAAATTCGCGGCGAAATTCTCTTACCCATAAAAGATTTCGATCAACTCAACGAAGAGCAGCTTTCGCGCGGGCAAAAAACCTTCGCAAACCCAAGAAACGCTGCTGCCGGCTCTGTTCGCCAACTAGACGCATCGATTGCGGCATCAAGACCACTGACTGGATTTTTCTATGGAATGGGTTCTTCCCAAGGGGTGAAATTCGCCCGAATGAGTGAATTTGAGGATCAATTAGAGGCCTGGGGGTTTCGGGTAGGAAAAAATAGGCGCGTATGTGAGGGAGCCTCTGCGGTTTTAAAGTTCTATCGTGAAATTGAAAAGAAACGCGACAGTCTACCGTTTGAAATTGATGGAGTTGTCGTGAAGCTCAATCGACTCGACCATCTCGATCGCGCCGGCGCCGTTTCAAGAAGCCCGCGGGGAATGATCGCTTTTAAATATCCCCCTCGCCAGGAAAGCACGACTATTGAAGATATTATCGTACAAGTAGGCCGAACGGGTGCACTGACTCCTGTAGCCATCGTAAAACCCGTTCGACTTGGGGGAGCCACGATTCGACGTGCGACGCTTCACAACCAGGACGAAATCGACCGAAAAGATATTCGAATTGGAGATCGAGTTCTGATTCAGCGCGCAGGGGATGTGATTCCAGAAGTCGTACAGGTGATTTTTGAGTCGCGAAAAGGAAATGAGAAGAAGTTTAAATTGCCCAATGCCTGCCCTGTTTGTGAAAGCCCGGTCGAGAGAAAGCCGGGCGAGGCAGTCGCGCGCTGCACCTCTAGAAATTGTATCGCTCAGCTCAAAGAGCGACTTCGCCACCTGGTGATGAAAGACGCTCTGAATATTGAGGGACTGGGTGAAAAAATTATCGAGCAGCTTGTTGACAACGGGTTAGTGAGGCATCCCGCAGAACTGTTTCAGATCACAAAGACTGATCTTCTCGAACTCGAAGGCTTCGCCGATAAGTCGAGTCAAAACCTCATCGATGCGATCGCGAACGCTCGCTCTCCGGAACTTTATCGGCTGATTTTTGGTCTGGGGATTCGGCATGTAGGTGAGGCCACAGCCAAGAATCTTGCGCGATCTTTCGGATCGATGGAACGGTTGATTCAAAGCCAGGAGGCAGAATTACTTGAAGTCGATGAAATTGGGCCCGAGATGGCGAGAAGCGTTGTTGAGTACTTCAGTCATCCAGAAAATCGGCACGAACTCGAATCTCTTCTGAAGCTGATTCGACCGATTGTTCCAAAGAAAGTCAGCGCCGGGTCTGCTCTTGCTGGAAAGACCTTAGTTCTTACGGGCACCTTACCGAACCTCTCTCGATCGGACGCAACAAGACTAATTGAAGAAAATGGCGGTAAGGTCAGCTCGAGTGTTTCTAAAAACACCCACTACGTGGTGGCAGGAGAAGAGGCCGGTAGCAAACTTGAAAAAGCTCAAGCTCTCGGTGTTGAGATTCTCGATGAAAAGGGCTTGTTGTCGCTTATCGGCCGCGGATAAGCGGACGAGCTAGTTTTCCAGCCTCTAAATTCTTCATTTTCTTTGACCACTGCTCGCAATAGGTACGGTAACGCGCCCTTGTGGTGTTGAACCGAAACTGAAGTATCTGCGTGGGTTTTGCCATCGCCGTTAACGAGGACATAATTTGCTCAAGCATCTTGTGACGCTCCTGAGGCGGGGACCTCTCCACCCCAGCAAAAAATTGCGCATAGAGCACGTTCACTTGCTCCAACAGGGGCTCGACGCGATCTAAAAGCTCAACCAGCTTCTCTGTTGCCCCGCTAGACTCAAAAAGCGCGGCCTCGCTCATGAGATCTCCAGAGGCATCACGTCGCATCCCTCCGCCCTGAAGCCTTCTTTTTAAAATCTCACTCTGAAGCAGCTCTTCGCGTTCCTGCTCTTCCTGGTCTTCTCGGTCTCGAAGGCGGCTCCAGCCATCTTTAGGTGCCATCCTACTAGTTTAATTCAGATTTTTAATTGGACAAGACGCCTTTGCGGAGGAAACCTAGGCTCGCAACCCTTGAGGACTGTTATGAAAATCAAGACTCAGTACCAGTGTCAAAGCTGTGGTCACACCAGCGCGAAGTGGCTCGGCCGTTGCCCAGGATGTGAAGCCTGGAACTCTTTTGTCGAGGAACGAACCTCGCCTGGTGATGGTTCTCCTGCTGTTCAAGAGGGAAGCCTGGCCGCACTTCGAGAGGAATTCTCTGCCCAACCTGGGGACTGGACCGACCTCGATGCTCCAGAAGATCCTTCACGCGCACTTCGCAGACTCGATACAGGAATCGGGGAATTGAACCGGGTTCTCGGCGGTGGCCTGGTTCCCGATAGCTTTACCCTACTCGGTGGAGATCCCGGCATTGGAAAGAGCACCCTTTTGCTTCAAATGGCTCGTGGAATTCGCCTCAAGAATGCAGATCTAAAAATTCTCTACGTGAGTGGAGAGGAGTCCGTAGATCAAATTCGTAGTCGGGCGATTCGACTCGGAGTTCAAGGAAGCGGACACATCTTTCTCGCTGCCGAAACTCAGATTGAAAAAGTTTTCGCCACTGTCAAAGAACTGAGGCCTCATGTTTTAGTGATGGACTCGCTACAAACCTTCACAAGCAGCTATCTTCAGTCTGCCCCCGGAAGTGTTACCCAAGTTCGAGAAATATCGGCAAAACTGATGGCCTTAGCAAAGAGCGCCGGCATTTCTGTTTGGCTAGTGGGTCATGTCACTAAAGAAGGAAGTATCGCAGGTCCGAAGGTCGTAGAGCACATGGTTGATACCGTGCTCTACTTTGAGGGCGATAGTGGATCCACCTATCGACTACTCAGGGCTGTGAAAAACCGTTTTGGAAGCTCTCGTGAGCTTGGAGTTTTCGAGATGGAAGGCGATGGCCTTCAAGAGGTCAGCAATCCCTCATCGCTTTTTCTGAGCGATCGACGCGAGGCACTTCCAGGAACTGCAATTGGAACCCTGCTCGAGGGAACACGACCTCTTCTTGTCGAATTACAAGCTTTGGTGGCCCCAAGTCCGCTATCTTTACCTCGAAGAACCTCAGTGGGAATGGACTCCAATCGTATCGCGTTACTTAGCGCCATCCTCGAGCGACACATGCGCGTACGATTGGCTGAACAAGATCTATTTTTTAACGTCGCAGGTGGATTGAAGCTCTCCGAGCCTGCTTGCGATCTTGCAGCTATTGCTGCCATCTGGTCTTCGGTAGAAGATCATCCATTTCCGCTCGACTGGGCATGGATCGGTGAGCTGGGTCTGACAGGAGAAGTTCGGCGGGTGTCGCAGATTGATGTTCGCGTTGAAGAAGCGAGAAAGCTCGGATTCAAGACCGTGGTTATTCCTGAGGGTTCGGCTGAGCGCGTTGGAAAAATTCAAGGAATCCGAGTTCTCACGCTCGATCGAGTATCGCACTTAGGTCGATTGGTTCGCGAAAAAAATTAAGAGAATCAATCCTTCAGTAGAACTCGCGAAACCGCTCTTTTCCACCGTTGCATTGTTTCGGAACGCTGATTGGAATCGAATGTAGGCTTAAAAACGCGATCCTGTTTCCACGTTTTTTCGATTTCAGAAATATCACTCCATAGTCCTGCTCCCAGACCTGCGATAAACACTGCGCCAAGGCTGGTGGTCTCGAGATACTTAGGCCGCTTCAAGTCTACATTCAGAACATCCGACTGAAACTGCATCAAAAGATTATTTGCAGCCGCTCCACCATCTACATTAAGGGAGGTCAGCGGCTTACCAAGATCCTTTTCCATTGCGGCCAGAATATCCGCATTTTGAAATGCAATCCCTTCAAGAACCGCGCGGGCTAAATGTCCGGCCTGAGTTCCGCGAGTGAGACCCGTAAACATACCTGTTGCCTGAGGATCCCAGTATGGAGCTCCCAATCCCGTTAAGGCTGGAACAAAGACGACTCCGTCTGAATGACTCACCGTCTCTGCGAGGCTTTCAATTTCAGACGAATCTCGAATCAACTTCATTCCATCACGTACCCACTGGACAGCTGCTCCTGCAATGAAGGCTGAACCCTCCAAAGCGTATACGGTTCCCTCTCGCGGCATCTGCCACGCAATCGTGGTGAGCAAACGGTGACGGCTTTTAACGGGTGAGCGACCGGTATTCATCAACAAGAAAGCCCCTGTGCCGTAGGTGCATTTTGCCATTCCCTCTTTGGTACAGGCCTGTCCCAAAAGAGCGGCTTGCTGATCTCCCAGCACTCCTGAAATAGGAATGCCATCGGGTAATCCGGGAAAACCTTTTGTGAGGGCGAACGTTCCAGAAGAGGGACGGACTTCGGGCCAAATCTCACGGGGGACACCCAAAGCTCGGCAAAGATCATCTGAAAATTCATGCTTCGTGAGATGAAAACCGAGTGTGCGAGAAGCATTGCTAGGCTCGGTCGCATGAACCAGTCCGCCTGAAAGTCGCGCAATCAGATAACTATCGATCGTCCCGGCTGCAAGTCTTCCTTGCTGATAGGCTTGAGAAACTACTGACCAGTTCTTTAAGGCCCAAGCTGCTTTGGTCCCAGAGAAATAAGGATCTAGTAAAAGACCTGTGTTGTCCTGAAAAAAAGACTCCAGACCCTGAGCCCTCAGGGCCTCACAGGCGCCTGCCGTGCGACGATCCTGCCAAACCATGGCACGAGCCAAGGGTTCGCCTGTTTTCTTATCCCAGAAGCAAAGGGTTTCTCGCTGATTGGTGATTCCGATAGCTGCGATACGGCGTATATCTGTCCGCTGCGTGACTTCGCGAACGGTCTGAACCACGGTGTTCCAAATCTCATTGAGATCGTGCTCTACCCATCCCGGTTGGGGAAAGTGCTGCTCAAAATCGATGCTCGCTTCGGCAATCCGATTCAGCTCACGATCCATGAGCAAAGCAGTTGTTCCAGTGGTTCCTTGATCGATCGCAAGAATGGTATCCATCTCCTGAAGTTACGTGTTCCGGGTGAATGCCACGGAGAGAAATTTTTGCCCGTTCATCGATTCATCTTGTCGACCGATACGCTGTTAGGATGAGAGCCCTTTTGCGTCAAATCATTGACCCACGATCCTCCCGACTTCTGCGATGGACGGCCGCTGGCGCTTTTGCGCTGATCGTCACTCTTTTCGCTCGCCTCGTGGACGACTCTCGAACGGCGGCGCGCCAGACTGATTACTCGGTAGCCCTGGCGCGGCAAATTGTCACTCAGGCTGAGGGTCTAGCACTTGCTGCCCAACAGAAAAAAATCCCTGATCCTTTGGGATGGACCACTTTCCAACTCAGCCAGGGAGTAGAGCCTCGGCACATTCACGTCTCTCGTTTGCGTGGTGAAATTTTGGACAGCACCAGTACGAATCCCGATGGAAGCGTGGAGGTGATTAAATCCATTCAAGTGACCGACTCTGAACAATCTGGTGGGGTGCGAGTTCACATCACCAGTCCGGAAACCATGGCGGCTGGCTCGAAGAATAATCTCTCAAAAGACCTTTACTGGGCTGCAGTCTTTCTAGCAGCCACCCTCATTCTCGGGTTTTTCCTCGAGATTCGATCGCTCAGGCATTTTTACCGAGAAGCTCAATTGCGAGTTGACCGGGTTTCAGAGCTCACTCCTATTTTTAGAGAGACTCTTCTCGGCTTGGGCACACAGATACGAGATATTTTTGCGCAGTTTGAGTCCGTAAATTCATCCTCAAAAGAAGCCCTAGGAAACTTGGGGCACGCCCGAAACCTTTGCCACGACACCATTCAGCAGGCACGGCGAGTCACTAAACGCATCGATGAAATTTCAGGATGGGCCCTACATGCTGAGGCGACTGTTTTGAATCTCATGATTGAATCCACGCAGTCTGTAAGCAAACAAAATATCTCGCCCTACCAAGTGCATTTGCTGCACCAGCAATTGTTGGATCTCAGACAAAAATCTGCTGATTTACAGAGCGAAATTCGTCAACTTGAGAATGGTCTTGAACCCGTTACCACAGACCTAGACATTGGTCACGAGGCGCTTACTGAAGCCAGAGAGTCACTGCGCTCGATTCCCGAAGAGATTTCTAAAACCGCCTCAAAAATCACCGAGCAAGCTCGCACCTTGACTCAAATGAAAAAGCAGATCTCAGGCTAGATCTTGCTGAATAACTTTTGCTCGATAAAGTGGTAAGCAGCTGTTGCCGCCACTCTTGCGGTTTGATCTTGCACGTCATGCTCAGGGCTTAATTCGAAAATCCCTAAAGAGATGACCTTTGAATGAGTGCCAGCCACTTCCATCATTTCAATAATTTCGGCAGAACTAAATCCTTCCGCCTGAGGAGCGCTGACGCCAGGACTATAGGCTTGAGCCATACAGTCCAGATCTAGACTAACCACGATGGCGTCTACTTTCGCTTCTAACTGAGCCAGCGCGATCTCAAACTGCTTTATCCGATTTGCTGCCCTCAAATCTCGCCAAGGAACCACGCGGACTTTTTTACTCTCAACGTAGGACCAAAGCTCGGGGGCATTGCAATGTGACTGAATTCCAAACTCAATCAGGTTTGCGGGGTCTAAAACCCCTGTCTCGATTGCCAAGTAAAACGGCGAACCACTTCCAGGCAGCGGAGAAGGAGCCCTCACGTCCAGATGCGCATCCAGGTTGATACACCCTAGACGCAGCTGTTTTTCAGATGCTTCGCGGAGGCCCAAAAGATGTGAGTAGGCGTGATCATGTCCTCCTCCCACTATCACACTCAAAGGATGCAGCTGCTGGGCTTCTCGGACAGCGTCAGCGGCATGACGGTAGTTTTCAAAAACATCCGATCCTATCGGCGAGACCATTCGTAAAGCAGCTCGATGGTCATGAATGGGGTATCGTCCTTTCAGACGCTCAAAAGCAGCCAGGAAGGCCTGAGGCCCATGGCAAGCTCCCACCCTTCCACCCACGTTCATCACACCCTGGTGGTCAGGCACTCCGATTAGTGTCCATTTGCGCGGTTGCATCATTTCTCTTACACTCGATTTTACAAAGAAATTCGGAAGGCGCAATTCCATGGACGGTTCTCACGATAACAAGTGGTTTGTCTACATGAACGATCATCACGAGGGGCCGTTTTCGATGGCCACCCTTCAGGCGAAGCTCCAGTCTGGAGAGTTCAATCGAACCCAGTATGTCTGGCGAGAGGGAATGAGCGACTGGCAGCCCGTGAGCCAGGTTCGAGAGCTAGACTCTTTATTTACGCCTCCGGCAGCACCAGGAAGTGTTGCGCCACCATCAGACCAAGGGCCCGTTTTTGACGGAAAGCTTTCAGATATTCGTGATTCAGAAAAAGGTGAGCCTTCTTTTAATATCACTATCGACTCGGGTTCTGTGCTGACGGCCAACGAAAAGGAAGCCGAAAATCAGCGAACCATTGAAACACTTCAGGAGGATCACTTTAACAAGATCGTGATTAATTCTTCTGAAGTTTTGACTGAATCTTTTCATCCAGTACCAAATATGGCTGAGCAGGCGCCTCCAAGGCGATCCTCGGGGTTTTTAAAGATCTTTCTTTTGATCGCCATTATCGTCGTAAGCACCTTTGGACTAATGTCTGGAGCGTTCAATCCTCTTCTCAAAAACTCTAGATTCGCCTCCACCGCGAGTTTTCTCCAAGATCTCGGGCGCCCCCCATTCACTAAACTGGCGCAGTGGATCCCGCAGCTTCAATCCTGGATCTCTCCCATCCCTTCACTTCCTGGTGTTCCTGAAAGTGAAATGAAAGAACTTTACCGACTATCCCGCCAAAGCGATCCCCCTGGCCTGGCA
>JAGWZD010000394.1 GCA_018968995.1 Bdellovibrionales bacterium | reverse complement strand
TTAGCAATCTTATAAAACTTTTCGCTAAATTCACCTGCTACTTGCATCAAATTAACCTGTTCAGTTGCCGAGATTTCCTTTCTATCCACCCAATCTTTAAAGTGAATGACAATGGGGTGGTCCAGTTTTAGATAGAGCCCCGTCTCTGCTTCATCTCCTTTTTTAATGTCCTCATAGCCAGGACGGCCAGGGTAAGTATGAAGCTCAAGCGCCCCCTTCAGGGAACACGCTTTTGATGAATCACTCCAACACTCTTTAACTCTTCCATGAGACATCGATTGAAAAAAAAAGCTCAAGATCAGAAAAACACGAACCATTTTTGGCGAACCCCTTTTTGGTCGGAATCATCGGTCAAATCCAAATCAGCAAGAAACTCTCTAGCAGGAATAGCGGTCACTCCATTCGGATGGGCAATGACCCCATCAAGGCGCAATACGACCTGGATCTTCTTTGCCTTTGGAAAAAGCTTTTCGTAATGCTTGAAGTTCTGACTGGGCATAGGGTCGCTCAGCTTTACTTCGATCATATGGGTGACCTTCTTGCCATTCAGGATGGCAAAGTCAATCTCCTGTTTTTGTTTGTTCCGCAAAAAGCGCAACTGAAGGTCGTAACCAAAAGCTTCATTCAGATGGAGAACTTCTTTGTAGAGCGCCAGAGCCACACAATTCTCGAACCGGGCCGCCTCATCCTCCACCCGGGGGATATCGAAAAGATAAAGTTTCGGCATTTTCTTAATCGAAGTCGCCGTAACGCCGAGCGGGTAAACCCGAAAAAACAAATATGAGTTCTCAAGGATTTCAACCCAATTTCGAATTGTTTTGTCACTCTTGGAGAGATCTTCGCAAAGTGACTGGTAACTGAGCAGGCCTCCCACCTTATCAATCAGAAGCAAAAATAGATTCTGAATGTCACCGAGAGTTCTAACGTTCTCAAGCTCAAGCAGATCTTGTTTTAAAATGACATCGAGATGAGAACTGCGCCATCTTCGGTAATCAGAAAGATCCCCATTGAAAAAGGGCTCAGGGAATCCACTTACGTTCAGGATTCTTTCAAGAATTTCATTCGCCCCCAAAGAGGGCAATAGTCGCAGCCCCTCTTTGAGATCGATGGGAAGGAGGGTGTGATGGAAAAAACGGCCCGCAAGCGAATCGCCAGCTTTTCGAAAAATGTTCATTCGGGCGCTCCCCGTCACCAAGGTACTTTTCGGAAGATGCTCAGTATCATAAAGACCCTTGAGCCAAAGCTTCCAACGATTGTGCTTGTGGAGCTCATCCAGAACCAACGGGGTGTTGAGATCCCAGTGATGCTTCAGAATCGCCTTTCGATCCTCTAGAAAGTCATAGTTGTAATAGGTGCAACCTGGGTTGAGAGACCTCGCGAGAGTAGTTTTCCCCACTTGGCGGGGTCCGCTCAAGAGAACGAGCTTCTTGCCAAGATCCTTTTTTAGGGTTTCGCCCAGACTTCTCATGTTTACTTTATAGGATTATACTCCGGAAAAGTAAATACTTTTCCGGAATGGTGTTCGCAAAAGAAATAAATGATTAATTTCATACCTTTAGAATCATGCGAACCCCAAAAGCCCGGAGCTATTTTCTTTCGGAATTTACACACCCCTCGCCTTTGCACGCACTAGAGTCGCCCGCCACCTTCTCACAATCATAGCGGCACTTCATGTTATTTACCTCGCCACTAGCAATCAGGTTCAGGCGCTCCTGAAAGGTGTGTCGAAGGTAGGATTCTGAAGACTCGACCGAGAAAATCGTCATGGGCTTGAATGGGCCACTGTTGATAATTCCATCCGGAATGGAAACCGGCTTCCGCTGCACCCGCTTTTTGAGCACCTTGGGCGAAAACGGAAAGTCCCCCCACTTGGTCATCTCCACATCCGTGGCATCAATCTTCTCAAGCAGACTCTGCGCATTTTGATACTTGTGGGATCCGTGATCGGGAAGCCTCAAAAGTTCCGCTAACTCCCTGCTATGCGTTCCA
>JAGWZD010000029.1 GCA_018968995.1 Bdellovibrionales bacterium | reverse complement strand
TTTGCTACGCTTGAGGGCGTGAGCTTTTCCATTTGCCCCTCGAGAAGCCCGCTATACCCTTTATTTACCCCATAAACTTCTAGGCCGTGTGCAAGCGCGTAGCGTGTGACGGCTCGAATCGCGGCATTCATTCCTGGAGCATCACCGCCACTGGTCATGACGGCAATCGAGCGATAATTTTTATTCACGGGCAAAATAGGTACTGAGAGCATCGTGTTTCCTGATTTTTTATTCATGATTTTATCTCGGTAAAAGGCTTTTTCCGGTCACTTCTGTTGGAATGGGAAGCTGCATCAGATCACAAAGCGTGGGCATGATGTCAGCCAGAGTGCCATCATGGAGGCGCTTTCTGAGGGCCTTCGGCCCATTTGCGCTTCCAGGTGGGATCCAGATGGCGGGAACAGGATTTAAGGTGTGTTGGGTGTGTGGCTCTCCATGTTCATCACACATCTGTTCGGCGTTACCGTGATCCGCAGTGATTAAGACATGGTACCCATTCTTCTCTGCTGCTCCGATCACGGTAGAAAGACATCGATCTAGGGCTTCCATGGCACGAACGGTTGCTTCGTAGTTGCCAGTGTGGCCCACCATATCGGCGTTGGCGAAATTCATCAGCACGAATGGATATTTTCCAGAGACAATTTGCTTTCGAGCTTCCTCAGCGACTGTGAATGCGCTCATTTCCGGCTTAAGATCATAAGTGGCGACGTCTCGGGGTGAAGGCACCAGCAGTCGTTCCTCACCGCTGAAGGGTTGCTCACGACCACCATTAAAAAAGAAAGTGACATGGGCGTACTTCTCGGTTTCTGCAATTCGAAATTGACCCAAGCCATGCTTTTCAAGCCAGGCGCCAAAGAGATGGTCTAAGTTTTGTTGTAAGTAAGCGGCCGGTAATGACAGTTTCTCATCATAAACGGCCATTCCACAAAATGCAGACAGTTGAATTTGTGGTGAGCGTTTAAATCCATCGAAACTTTCCTGAGTCAGCGCCGCGCTCATTTGTCGAGCGCGATCGCTTCGATAGTTAAAAAATACTAACGAATCGCCATCCTTTAGGGCGCCATCTTGATCTAACAAGACGGGCAATAGGAACTCATCGGTTACTCCAGAAGCATGCGAGCTACTAATGACCTGAAGGGCTTGTGCGAGAGAGGCCTTTTTTGTGAGGTCAGGCTTTTCAGTCACACCGCAAAGCGTATGATATGCCTTCTCTGTTCGATCCCACCGTTTGTCCCGGTCCATGCCGTAAAAGCGACCCATGACGCTGGCTAGCTGGGCGTTTTTTGAAAACGCTGGATGTTTCAAAAGTTGCTCGACGTAGCGAGGAGAAGAGGTTGGGGGAGTGTCTCGTCCGTCAAGAAAAGCGTGCACGAAAACTCGTGGAACCTGAAGTTCTAAGCAAAGATCCAATAGGGCCAGCAGGTGCTCGATCGTGCTGTGAACGCCGCCGTCGGAAAGTAGACCCATCAGGTGCACCCGACCAGTCTTTGCCGCTCCGGTGCTAATGGTTCTTCTTAATACCTCATTTTGAAAAAATCGTTTCTCTTGAATCTCTTTCGAAATTCGAGTGAGGTCCTGATAGATGATTCTTCCGGCCCCCATAGTCGTGTGCCCGACTTCGGAATTTCCCATTATGCCTCGGGGAAGCCCGACAGCCTCACCATGAGTGAGGAGCTGCGAATGGGGGTAGCGTTGAACAAGCTCTTTATAAAAAGGCATCTGAGCATTCTCGATGGCGTTGGTGAGTGAGGATTCTCCAATGCCAAATCCATCAAGGACAATCAGAAGTGCTCGACCATGCGCTCGGTCATGCGAGAGAGGAGTTTGCATAACGGTACCTTACAACTGATCACTAGAAGTCCGCGAGAAGTTTCTGACTGCGGGCGGAAATAGGTCTGGAATATATATTAAAATTAATATATTCCTCATGTCCGCTTGAAACCCTGGACGTATTTACCCCCTTTAGAGCTTAAAGAGTTAAAGCCTCGTGCACCGGAAGTGGCGAGACTTCTCAAATCTTTGGCGCATCCAGATCGACTCGTTTTGCTCAGCCATTTAGCCTCTGGAGAGCGTTCGGTGGCTGAGTTGTCCCGCTTTTGCCAAACCATTCAGCCTGTTACCTCTCAGGCACTCGCGAAGCTCAAGTCGGAGGGCTGGATTTCGAGTAGGCGTGATGGTCAGCAGGTGTTTTACCGACTCTCGGATCCTAGAGTCGGTAAGTTGCTCAGGAGCTTAAAAGAGCTTTTCTGTCACTCATCGGAAGGATTTCACTAGATGAAATTTTTCAACCTCAGGGGTTCCGTAGTTATTTCGGTTTTGCTCGCCACGCTTTCCGCCGTGGGCGCAGTGAACTCAGACCCATTTCTTTGGCTTGAAGAGATTCGAAGCGATGCAGCTATAAATTGGGTCAATCGTCAGAACCAAGTTTCTTTAGGACGTCTTGAGTCGCAACGCCTCTATCAAGAGTTTGAATCTGAGGCGCGCGCTATTTTTACAGCAAAGGACCGCATCCCGACGATTCGAAAGATAAATGGCCTCGTTTATAATTTTTGGCAGGATCAAGATCACGTCCAGGGCATTTTGAGGCGTACTTCGCTACAAGACTATGAGAGCGTGAATCCGACCTGGGAAGGCGTGCTTGATCTAGATCTGCTATCCAAGACGGAGTCTACACTCTGGGTGTATCGTGGAATGGATTGTGTGGCTCCGCGGTATGAGCGTTGTTTAGTGAGTCTCTCCCGTGGCGGCAAAGATGCAGTGGTCGTTCGGGAATTTGATCTCAATAAGAAAGAGTTTGTTTCTGCTGGGTTTGAGCTTCCAGAGTCGAAACTCAGTGTCTCTTGGATCGATGAAAACACTTTGATCGTGGCCACTGATTTTGGACTAGGGACGCTGACTCGCGCTGGGTACCCTCGTCAGGCTCGTCTCTTACGTCGGGGAGAGTCTTTGCAGCAGGCAAAGTTGGTGTATGAGGGGCTCGAAAGCGATACGGGTATCTTTGTTTCCTCAGCTCAGTCCAACACATTGGCTTTGGTGACTCGATCGATCGACTTCTTTAGAAGTGAAACTCGGGTTTTATCGACTCAAGCAGCGGTGAAGCTGTGGCCTGTACCCGTAGACGCGCAATTACTAGGGATCGGTCGAGACTATGCGTTCTATTCGACAAGGACCGATTGGGTGCTTCCGTCAAAAGAGGTTGCTCCTTCGGGTTCGTTAGTGGTGATTCCGCGACAACAATCTATCGGACTTGATCTCGGCAAAGCGGAGGTGGCTTGGCGACCGAACTCCCGGACATCGCTTCAGGGCATAGCTGTCAGTAGAGATTATGCATTGGTCAATCTTCGACAGGACGTTCGGTCGAGGATTTTTCGTTTAGATCGTGGCTCTTCAGTAAGGGGTCATCGATGGACTCTTAGTCCGCTGGGACTGCCCGATACGGGCTTAATCAGTGTTTCCGCCGTCTTTGATCGATCCAACCAAGGAGTTCTATCTTTTCAGGATTTTTTGACTCCACCCACCACGTATTTAGTCGATTTTTCGACTCTCACGTTTCGGAAGTTAAAAAGCACTCCCGATCGATTCGATGCTCGAGGGCTTCAGATTAAGCAGCGCTTTTCTCGTTCTAGTGACGGGGTGGATATTCCTTATTTTCTCATCGGTAGGAAAAACTTGAAGCTCGATGGATCGAATCCCACCATACTGTATGGCTATGGAGGCTTTATGGTTCCAGTCACCCCCTATTATCTCCAAGTCATCGGCAAGAGCTGGCTGGAGAGGGGAGGGGTGTACGTGGTGGCCAATATTCGTGGGGGTGGAGAGTACGGGCCCGCTTGGCATGAAGCAGCCCGGAAAGAAAAGAGACAGACGGCATTCAATGATTTCTACTCTGTTGCTGAGGACTTAATTGAACGAAAAGTAACATCCCCCAAGAATTTGGGAATAGAGGGTGCCAGTAATGGTGGGCTCCTCGTGGGTGTCGCGTTTACTCAGCGACCAGAGCTCTTCAATGCCGTTTCGTGCTCGGTGCCACTTCTGGATATGCTGCGGTTTCACCGGTTACTGGCTGGAGCAAGTTGGATCAGTGAGTATGGAAATCCGGATATTCCATCCGAGCGTGCGATACTTCAAAAATACTCCCCTTATGAAAACCTTCAGAAAAGCATAAAGTATCCTGAGGTTTTTTTTACTGGATCCACAGCCGATGATCGGGTGCATCCTGGGCATGCAAGAAAAATGGCGGCAAAAATGGAAGCGATGGGCCTGCCCTTTTTATTTTATGAAAATACCGATGGTGGACACGGAGGCGCTGCTAATCTGGAGCAAAGAGTGAAGATACAGGCGCTTCAGCTGAGTTATTTTTCGGAGAGGCTAGGACTGAAGTGAATCCATAGAAGTCCTCTCGTTTTTCCCGAGACTTTATCAGTAGTATTCATCGCTCGGATTAACGAAGCTTCAGGTGACCAATAGGGCTCGTAGTACTGACGATCGGGGTCTAGAATTAGAACCTTGCTCGCTTTCGAGTCATATGCGCCGACGGGTGCGAGATGCCCGATGAGGCCTTCAGGGTCTCCAGTGAGCTCTCCTTGCAGATAGTTGATCAACACAAAGCTTCGATCGGACGATTCGTTTAGCTTGAGGATCTCACTGAGTCGCTTTTGAAATTGAGGCGTGCTATCGGCATGAAGGATCTCGACTTTCCAATTCTTCAGCTTAAGCTTTTCTAAGGCCTGTGTGAAATAAGCGCCAAGCTGATCGAGAGTTACTCCACCCCCTTTCTTGCCAACGGCTTTAGACCAGGCCGGGTTTTCTGTCAGTCGAAGAACCGAATCTTGCGTGAGAAGGTCCATGCTTGAGCTCAGCTCAGAAGGAGCACGAATTGCGTTGAGGATCATTGTAGCACTTGCAATAGAGCAGGCGCTTCCGGTCTGCTGATGAACATAGTAGGGAATCAGTGCCCAGAAATCAGGAGCAGCGTTCTTCTGTAAATATTCCCGGTTGAGATACATTCGAGCAGCGTTTGGCCCATACTTCGGTAATGTGCGAAGCTCCTCGGCCTGAGTGGCAGAGACTATTAAAAAACTACCAGCGATGAGACGGTATAGAGCTTTCATGAGGGCGAGTGTGGATCAAATCCTAGTGGATTCGCAAGGCGAAGTTCCTGACGCAGGAACGTCGTTAACCCTCAACGTGATATGGGTGCCCAGCAATAAGACTGGTGCAGCGGAAAAGCTGTTCGTAAAGGACTACTCGCGCTAATTCGTGCGGTAACGTCTGAGGGCCGAGAGACAGAACCCCGCGGGCTTGACTCTTGAGTGTAGGAGAGAACCCTAAGGAGCTACCGAGCGCAAGTGTGACACGAGTGAGTCCGTCGCCCTGCCAGGTTCGGACGAGATCGGCCCATTGCTCTGTTCGAAGCAGCTTGCCACCCTCGTCGAGCAGATAGAGTGCAGAGCGATCCCCCGATTTGTGTGCAGTGAGTAAGAGCGCCGCTTCTTTTTCTTGTATGAGTGCTCGCGTCGCTGAACTTTTTTCGCTGACCTGCAGAGGCTTTATCTCGCGTTCTTCAATCTCAATGAACCGCGAGGCGAGTTTTAAGTAGTGGTCGGCACACTCTCTTAGTCCTGGAGCTTTGAGTTTACCAAAGGCGATGACGTCAATTCGCACAAACTTAGTTCAAGTTTCCCGAAGATGTTCCATAAAACTCTGTGGGTATAGTCACCCGTGGGGCGTCTGCCCAAAGATTTTCCAGGTCGTAGTAATCTCGAAGAGCGTCTTGAAAGACATGAACCACGACATCGCCAAAATCCATCAACACCCATCGTCCGTCGGAGAAGCCCTCAAAGTTAACCAGTTCGGCGCCCTGTGCCTCCAGATGCTGTTCAACCGAAGTAGCGATGGCTTGAACCTGTCGGTCCGAAAGGCCACTGCAAATGACGAAGTAGTCTGTGAATCCTGAAAGGCGAGTCAGGTCTAGGACTCGAATATTCTCAGCCTTTTTCTCAAGAGCAGCACGAGCGCACTCAAGGGCTCGTTCTTTAGAGGCAGAGTCGGTTCGGTTCTTTTTGGTTTGGGACATGGTTTCAGACGTCATGGTTTCCGGTACCATACAGCTTTTTCTCCTTCAAATATTGCGCAACAGCTGGGGCTATCCAGCCATTTTCCTGTGCTTTTTGGACACTTCCGCTCCGGGCTGCTTCTTCACGAATCTGGGTTGAGGACAGCTCTGGCGCCTCGGTAGGGAAGATCTCGATCCGGATGGGCTTACCACGGCTGAGGTCTTCAGCAACCATCCACGCGTTTGCACCCGGAATGGGTTGAGTGAGTCCACGGGCTTCAAATTCGAGAAGCTTTCTAAAGACTGGAGACTCAGAGTGCTTCTCGCCCTTTCGGAGTAGAATGACCCAGTGGCATCGGCCCAACAGTTCAGGGAATTTCTCCCATTTATCGAGAGCTAGAAGCTGATCTCCACCAATGATCCACGCAAGCTCGGCGCCGGAGGTTTTTGGCCGAATAAAATCCAAAAGACGCCAGGTGGTGGTGGATTGTTCCGGAGTATGTGATGCAAGTTCTATTTCCCAATCATGAACCTCGACGTCTGGAAGGTTCGAAAAGGCCAACTTGGACATTTCAAGTCGGCGCTGGGCTGAAGAGGCCGACTTTTTCCAGGGAGGATTACCGGAGGGGAGGATCCACACTTTTTTTAAACCGGGTAAGCGGAGTAACCCCTCTGCCGCGGCGCGGTGACCTGCGTGCGGGGGATCAAAGCTTCCTCCGAAAATACCGATCACTTGATTCCAATGAAACACGACTATTGAAGCCCTTCATCGTCTGGGAGTTTGACTGCTGTTTTGTGCGCGCCCCTTCGGCTTCGCTCTTCGTCCTCCCAGCCCAACTGAATTTGTTCGAAGACCGAGTGCAAAAGCTCCGGGATTCCTCGGCCTGTGACGCCCGAAAGAATGTAAGGCTCTTGTCCGATGGGGTGCGAACCTCGAATCGAAGTCAGGCGCTTTCGCAGCTCGAGGCGTGCCCGCTCAATAATTTCGGGATCGCTCTCAAATAGATCGACTTTATTCAGAGCCACGATCTCTGGCTTGTGCAGTAACGCCTCATTGAAAAGCCCTAATTCGTTTCGAATGGTCTTGTAGCGCTCGACTACGAGGTCCATCGCGGCGTCGATATTTTTTTGAAGATCACCTGGCTTAGTCACGTCCTCAAGAATCTTAGTGCCATCCATTAAATGGATGAAGACGCGGGTGCGCTCAATGTGCTTGAGGAATCGGTGTCCAAGTCCCATGCCCCGATGAGCCCCTTCGATTAGACCCGGAATATCGGCCACCACGAAGCTCTGATAATTGGGCATGGATACCACTCCCAGATTGGGGGTCAGAGTAGTGAAGGCGTAGTCCGCAATCTTGGGGCGTGCAGCACTGATTCGAGAAATGAGAGTCGATTTTCCTGCATTCGGAAAACCTAAGATGGCTGCATCTGCTAAAAGCTTGAGTTCGAGTGAGACCTCTTTGAATTCTCCCTCTTCGCCGGGTTGAGCAAAGCGAGGTGCCTGAAAAGTAGAGGATACGAAATGGGAATTACCTTTGCCGCCCCGGCCCCCTTTGCAGGCGAGCCACTTCTGGCCGTCTTCCATGAACTCAATCAATACTTCACCGGAGTCCGCGTCTCGAATGATGGTGCCCACCGGCACTCGTAGTTCGATGTCTTCGCCGTCCCTGCCTGATTTATTCGAACCGCTTCCGTGTTCACCACTGCCGGCTCGGTATTCTCGTTTAAAGCGAAAGTCTTGGAGGGTGCTGAGTTGGGATGAGGCAACAAGAGTAACGTCGCCACCCGCGCCACCTTCGCCCCCATCGGGTCCACCGCGGGGCTCAAAGGTCTCACGCCGGAAACTGACACATCCGGGACCGCCTCTGCCGGCGGAAAGTTTAATTTTGGCTTCATCGATAAAACGCATGATTTTTCAGGACTTCTATCACACTTGACGCGGCGAGGCACAGGTCTTTTCGAGGTGGTGGTCGCTTCGCTGAAATGCAAAAGCCGGCTTCAACATGGAAGCCGGCTTCTGTCTCAAAATAGAGCTGCTGAATTCGCCTGATGCCCTAAGGGCGCCCAGCTGAATTAAGCGGCAGGGTAAACAGAGATCTTTTTGCGAGTCTTGTCGTGACGCTCAAACTTCACCACGCCATCAATCAAGGAGTAGATCGTGAAATCTCGACCTAGGCCTACATTGCGACCTGGATGGAACTGTGTTCCTACCTGGCGGCAAAGAATCTCACCGGTTCGTACAAGCTGACCACCGTAGCGCTTCACACCACGCATCTTTGGGTTGGAGTCGCGACCGTTCTTAGAGCTACCGCCTGCTTTTTTATGTGCCATGACTTGTTACCTATCTCTTACTTCTTGCTCGCAGACTTTTTAGCGGCTGCCTTCGGAGCAGCGGCCTTGGCCTTAACAGCAGCCGAAAGACGCTTACGAGATCCAACTGTCTTCGGAGTATGAGCGAGGCCTTTTGCCTTGAGCGGGTTGATGAACTTCGCCAGCTTCGCCTTCTTGTCGGCGTCTGACAAGTTTGCAGACTCACCAGCACCGTTGGACACCTGAGTGATCAGCAGCTGCGTGAGCTCCTGACGATGACCCTGGGTGCGGCGGTATTGCTTGCGGCGCTTCATTTTCACGATGAGCACCTTATCGCCACGGCCTTGAGCCAGCACTTCAGCTTCAACGGTTGCGCCGTTTAAGTAAGGCTTTCCAAGCCAAATTTGCGCGCTATCGGCTGCGCCTTTGCTTGCGAAAAGGATCTTATCAAATTTTACTTGTGAACCTTTGCCGCCTTCCAGTTTTTCAACCTGAATCAGGTCTCCGGGCGCGACTCGGTACTGTTTTCCACCGGTTTCAATAACTGCGTACATAGGCGAAGGAACTTGCCCGAACCGCATAGGACTGTCAAGAATTAAGCTGTGAACATTCCAGAGAGAATTGGGGTCCGGTTTGAGCTTCGGGGGCGGGTACAAGGGGTGGGCTGCAGGGCTCAGGTACAGCGGGGAATCCGGACGGTTTGTGAGGCTGAGGGCCAAGATCAGGCCATTTCAGGGTGGGTTAAAAACCTTCCGAACGGGGCTGTTGAGGTTGTGATTGTGGGGTTGCCAGAGACCGTATCGCGTATTGAGCAGTTTCTGGGCTCAGGGCTTGAGCCGCCAGTTCAAGTGGAAGCAGTTCGTCGGGAGCTGCTCGAAGTCGCTAATTTCAAATGGGAAACTGGCTTCAAGATTCTGCGGGATGAGGTTTGGAGTACCTCGTGACCCGGTTTCGTCCGCTTTTCTTTGAATGGTAGAGGGCTTCATCGGCTGCCTTGAGGGTGTCTTCAGCAGAGGGGGCTGATTCCGGATAGCAGGCCACACCGATACTGACCGAGATGCATCCTAAGGGCTGATGCTCGCCATTTTCAAAGCCGGCCGACGTGATGATTTTACGAAGTCTTTCGGCAAATTCCGACCCCTGTTGCTCGTTGGTCTCGGGGGCGAGTATCACAAATTCTTCACCTCCATAACGAGCAACACAGTCGGTCTCTCGCGATGATTTCTTTAGAAGCTGTGCTAGCCCTCGTAGAAGGGCGTCTCCTGCAGGATGCCCATTTCTATCATTGTAGTGTTTGAAGTGATCCACATCTAAAAACAAGATTGCATAGGGTCGTTTGAATCGTATCGCGCGTCGATGTTCGATCTCGAGGCGTTGTTTGAGATACCTGAAATTATGAATTCCTGTCATCTCATCGGTGACGGACATCGACTCGAGTTTCTCATTGGCTGCTTTTAGGTCTGAAAGCGCGGTTTGAAGCTCACTCAGGTACTTCTGGGCATTTTGTTCAGCCTCGCGCTGAGCGGTGATATCGTGAGCGATGATTTGTAATACTGAACGATGTTTATTGACGTCCTGAGTCTGAAGTTGGCAGAGGTCACAGCGATAAAGCCGGGTCCTTCCGTCAGCACACTGGATAGAGATTTCATGCAATCGGGGGTGGTAGCGCCTCATGGTGACCCGCACTTGTAGAGCAAAGTCAGCCCTTTCGGCCTCTGGGATCCATCGCTCAATCGATTGTTCTCGGAGCTCTTCGGCCGAGCCACCTAAGATCTTCTCAGCGGCGTCATTGATCTCAAGAATTTTCAAAGATTCACCGTCGATTAAAAATGCAGGATCTAAGAGTTTAAAAAATAGATCCGAGTAGCTGGCTTGGGATGCCCAATTTCCTTCATACGATTCAGTCATCGGCGCCTCCGTGACAGAATTTGACGTTGCGCCTCTCGCGCATCTTTTACAAGTTTATCTCTATCGATACTGCGAACCCTGCCGCCCCAATAGAGAAGCTTTCCATCGACCCATGTTCCTTCAACATGCTGTGACTGAGCCGAATACACAAGTGACGAAACCAGGGTCTCGGCCAAGTCCTTGGGTCGTCGAGGGACGGGAGCTAGATTTTCAGGATGACTGAGGTTTACCAAAGTGAGGTCAGCCCGTTTTCCAACTTCAATCGAGCCAATTTTATCAAACCAATGAAGTGCCTTTGCGCCCTCGCGCGTGGCCATGTCGAGAGCCTCTTGTGCACGCATGCTCCGAGGGCCATTGCCGGGTTTCTGAATGAGAGCGGCCAGTCGCATTTCCTGAAAAGCACTTAGACTGTTATTACAAGGAGCACCATCCGCACCCAGTGCAACTCGAATCCCTTTCTGCCTCATTTCAGGAATTCTTGCGATTCCCGAAGCGAGCTTGAGGTTTGAGCTTGGGCAGTGAGCAACACTGGTGTCCGTTCGTTTTAAAATTCCAAGCTCGTTGGGCTTCAGCCAAATACAATGTGCGAGCACGAGGCGATCTGATGCTAGACCCAGTTGGTCTAAGTACTCAATATTTTCACAGTTCACTAGCTTTTTGACGAGCTGAATTTCTTTAAGATTCTCGCTTGCGTGTGTATGAATCAGGGCTCCTTGTTCGCGTGACAATCGTGCGACTTCGAGCAAAAGTTCTTCAGTGCAGGAGACAACGAATCGTGGAGCGTACGAGACTCGAATTCGGTCATTTTCTGCTCCGTTCCACTGAGCGAATAAAGATTTTGCCTCATGGAGAGCGTCTCGAGTCTTTTCTCGAAGAGTGGGTGGAGTGGTCTTTGGATGATCCATCAGACACTTTCCCACGCTGGCTCGTATGCCTGTTTCTCGGACGGCTTCAATAATGCTACCGGTATGTCTGACTGTTCCCATATCCAGGATACAGGTAGTGCCCCCCGAGAGAAGCTCGTGAATTCCAAGAAGCGCACTCGTTCGAAGAGTAGAGTGTGAGTGTGCCGCCTCGTAAACCCAAATTCTTTCAGACAGCCACTCGAGCAACTCTAAATCGTCAGCGAGATTTCTGAAAAGAGTTTGGCAAAGATGAATGTGGGCTTGGACAAACCCCGGTATTAACGCACGACCTCGACCCTCAACGACCTTGGTTCCCGAGCTAATTCTTGATGGGGCTCCTTTGCGTACCTCAGCGATAAAATCATCTACAATTCTAACGCTGCCCTCGAAAACTGCGCGCTTCGAGTCCTGTGTAATCACCCAGGCGTTACGGATCCAAGTCTCTGAAGCTGTTTTTCTTTGTCTCATTTTTTCTTGCGAAGATGCGCGGGAGTAAAGGCTTGTGAAAATATTTCTGATAACTGGAAAGACTCCATCTGTCCTTTTAAGTTTGCAGTATAGAGGAGTGCATCAGGGCCAAACTCAGCGATGACCTGTCTACACATTCCACACGGTGGCCACGGAGGAGTAGAGTCTGTTACCACCATCACTTCGGCGATGCGAAGCGGCCCTTCGCTGATGGCTTTTTGGATGGCCACCCGCTCGGCACAGATGGTTGCTCCGTAAGACGAGTTTTCGACATTACAACCGCCATATAGTTTTCCGCCAGAAGTCCGAATGGCGGCCCCCACTTGGTGACCGCTATAGGGGCTGTAAGAACGTTTTCGGGATTTCTTGGCGAGTTCGTAGAGTGACTTTAGTTTCGGCGGGACTTTTTCAAGTGGTTTTGATTTCACGCGAGTGCTCCCTTAGTTCTAGCGAGACGTGGAAGAGCCAGTTCAAGCAGGTCACATAATTTTCCAGCTGCCAGACGACTGTTTTGAATCACTTCGTTATGAGTAAGCTTTCTCCCTGAAAGCCCCGCCGCAAGGTTCGTGATGCAGCTGACTCCAACAACACGAACTCCCAGATGGTTGGCTGCGATCGCCTCAGGAATCGTTGACATTCCGACAGCGTCAGCGCCCAACGTACGAAGCATTCGTACCTCCGCAGGAGTTTCATAAGTAGGTCCTAAAACCCCCGCATAAACGCCACGCGAAGTCGACATTTCGAGCTCTTTAGCGGCCTCTTCCACCACTTCGATGCAGAGTCTGCTCCATGCCTCGGTCAAGTCCGGAAAGCGGGGTCCAAGTTCAGCAATGTTTGGTCCCATCAGCGGATTGTCACCCATCAGATTCAAGTGATCCTCAATCAACATGATGTCTCCGGGACGAAATCGTGTGTTCACGCCTCCTGATGCGTTCGTTAGTA
>JAGWZD010000393.1 GCA_018968995.1 Bdellovibrionales bacterium | reverse complement strand
AATCACTGTAGGTCCACCCGAACACAAGTTGGGTATTCGAGCCTCTTGGACCAATGCAATCCATTTCGACAATGTGAAGGTTCCGGTTGAAAACGTGATTGGCGGTGATGGACAGGGCTTCAAAGTAGCGATGGGAGTTCTGAATCACGGCCGAATGGGTTTAGGTGCAGGTAGTGTTGGGGCGGCAAAGAAACTGTTTGAGTCTGCGGTGCTTCACTCGAATGAGAGAGTTCAATTTAAGAAAAAAATCGGCGACTTTGGAATGATTAAAGAAAAGCTCGGCCGGATGATGACTCACATCTACACCGCTGAGAGTATGGTTTACATGACTACTAGTCTGATTGACCGTGGGGATATCGATTATTCCCTAGAAAGCGCTATCTCTAAGGTTTTTGCTACCGAAATGCTTTGGGAGGCGGCAGACGAGACGCTTCAGATCTGGGGCGGTCTTGGATATATGAAGGAGTACCCCTTTGAGAGGGCTTTGCGTGATGCTCGTATTAATCGAATTTTTGAAGGCACCAATGAGATCCTTCGAGCCTTTATTGCTCTTTCCGGAATGCAGGGACCGGGTCAAGAGCTCGCTGGCTTAGCTGAGGCCATTAAGCATCCTCTGAAAGGGCTCGGTCCTGTTAGCGACTTTGCTATTCGTAAAGTGAAGCGGCGAGTATTCGGCCAGACGATGGAAAAACCCCATCCTATTCTTAAAAAAGAAGCTGCGATGATCGAAGAGTTCTCGGGTGAATTTGCGAGTAGTGTCGAGAAGCTCTTGAGACGGCATGGAAAAAACATTCATCTGATGCAGATTGCCCAAAAGCGGATATCAGATATCGCAATCGATCTTTACGCTATGATGTGTTTGGTTTCGCGAGTCACTCGTCAGATTGAGAAGCATGGAGCCGAAAAGTGTGAGTTAGAGATTTCGATTGCTCGAAGCTTCTTTCATCGAGCGGGAGTTCGAATTCGTAACCATTACTCAGCAATGGATCGCAATGACGATGACCTTGTAAAGTTTGTGGCCGACAAAGCTCTGGAGCAGGGCGCTTGTCAGTTTGACATTCTAAAGGACTGAGTTGTCGGAAAAGGCTGTCTAAGAAATAGTCAGCTGCCTGAGGATCGCCCTCGGGTCGGGCCCTCAGTGCGGAGTGGTTTTGATCCTCTTTTTCGGGGATCATCTCTAAATTTCAGGTACTTATCTGAGGGGCCCCTGCCTGGCACCCTGCTTGCTCAAAGGGCGATCGCCGGCCCGCCGAAACAGGCGGTACTGGTGGTGAAAGTAGGACGTTTGATGCAGTGGTTTTTCTTAAATAAATTCGTCATTAATATCAATAATTTAAATCGTAATTGCGGCGTGTCAGAATTGACTCAGGGGATCAGAAATGCTAAGGTCCCGCAGTCTTAGATTCCGCCCTTCAGTCTGTTCCGGGGAAAAGCTGGAACGACAGATGTTGTGGTTGAAGTTTTAGGCGAATTTGGAGGGTGTACATTCATGTCAGTTCCAATGTTTAAAGTCGGCGATAACGCAGTTTACCCAGCGCATGGGGTGACTGTCGTGAAACGCATCGACGAGCGTGAGGTTGGCGGCAAAAGAAAGAGCTTCTATGTGCTGCAGGTCATCGAAAATCAGATGACCATTATGGTCCCAACCGACAACGCAGACTCGGTAGGCTTGAGGGAGATCATTTCTCCTAAAGATGTGCAGGCTGTTTATAAGATTCTCAAGCAGCGGAACGTCAAGATTGACCAGACCACCTGGAATCGCCGTTATCGCGAATACATGGAAAAAATTAAGACTGGCTCGGTTTTCGAGATCGCCGAAGTCCTGCGTAATTTGTTTCTCTTGCGGCACAGTAAGGATCTGTCGTTTGGAGAGCGTAAGATGCTTGACCAAGCAAAGGCTCTACTGGTTCGGGAAATCTCTCTCGCGAAGCGAGCTCAGGAAGCTGTAGTCGAACAGGAAATTCAGACTATTTTCGCCTCCTGATCTGAACTATTCTTA
>JAGWZD010000392.1 GCA_018968995.1 Bdellovibrionales bacterium | reverse complement strand
AGAGCTTTCTTATGCGGCGTGGCTTCGGTAGAAGGCTAGGTATGAAGCTGAGTCTGTCTCACAAATCGGCGCTAGAACGCTTGTTATCGCGTTTGTCGAGATCTCAAAAAATTCTCGTCGTTGGTGATGTTGGTTTAGACCGTTACACGGTGGGTGCAGTCGATCGAATCTCGCCCGAAGCGCCTGTTCCGATTGTGAGGGTCGAAAGCGAGGTTCTGAAGCTCGGGCTCGCTGCTAATGTCGCAGACAATATTTGTGCGCTTTCGAGTGAGCCTTGGTTAGTCGGAGTAGTTGGAGTAGATCGTGTGGCCTCTGATTTTCGTAAGGTCTTGAGGAAACAAAAAATTACGGATCGTCACCTCATCACAGATGCGAAAAGGCGAACGGTGCTCAAGGAGCGAATTGTCAGCGATAGGCAGCAGCTGCTGCGTGTGGATTATGAAGACTCGGGTCAGGTTTCCTCTCAGGTGTCGAAAGAGCTTGCTGCTCGTTTCGCGAGTCTTGTGGCCAAAGTCGATGTAGTCGTCCTTGAAGATTACGCCAAGGGGATGCTCGATCCATCAGTGACAAAGAGAATTTTTTCTTTAGCGAGGAAATATAACAAAAAAGTGCTGGTTGATCCAAATGCTAGAAGTCCACTTCGGCTTTACGAAGGGGCGAGCCTATTGACACCCAATACCAAAGAGGCGGAGGCATTGAGTGAATGCCGCATCACGGATGTGGAGTCTCTTCAGATGGCCGGTGAGCGTATTCTTCGAAAGACAGGGGCGGCTCAGCTTATTATCACTCGCGGTAAAGAAGGTATGGCCATTTTTGAAAAGGGCCGTCGAGCAATGAGTATGATACCGACTTATGCCAGAGAGGTCTATGACGTGTCTGGAGCTGGGGATACCGTCATCTCTGTTCTTGCTCTGTGTATTGGCGTAGGGGCTTCACTCGAGGATGCGGCTCGGTTAGCAAATATTGCGGCTGCTATCGAAGTGAGTAAGCGCGGCACCGCTACGGTGAGCTTAGCTGAGATTCGTGAAGCTTTAGCATCCTGGGCATAAGCTCACTTCCTGCAGCGTGGTGGGCTTTTTTTTGCACCTCAGGATTGCATGCGGCTTAAAAGATCTGGTTATTGGCGCCGAGTTCTAAATAGAAATAAGGTGAAGCTTTGTTCTTTTGGGGTTGTGACGGGGGCCATCGCTTTTCTGAGTGCCTGCCAGAGTTCCGATTTTTCGCTTGAACCCCCTCAATTGGCAGAAGCCTCAAGGTGGAGTGAGATTTATTTGAAGCAAACCTGTGACGCAATTGCGGTGCTTGCTGATTGTCCCGGTCAGAATGGCTTTCATATCGACACTCAGGGCCGACTATCTAGTGGTCCAGAGTATGGTCCCGCTGAGCCTCTTGGTGTTCTTACTGCTTTAGAGCTGAGTAGCGTGCTGAACGCTGCCAATCGTGCGGCGATGCAAAACTTGAGTGCTCCTTATCTGAACTGTCTACCTTGGTTGCCAACGGCAGGGGAAACTGGGGTGCAGATTCGTCTACATGACGAAGATGGAGTCTCCACCACGATCTACCAGAAGTCGTCAGCGTTCCTGCAGTTTTGTTTTCGCGGAGATCAGGCCTTGGCTGAAGCGCTCTATCGTGCGGTCAACCCTTTAGTGAATCTTTATGGGCCTAGACCCACTCCCAGCCCGAGTCCAACAGCAGTAGGCGTTAGATCTTGGTGAGCCAAGATTTTGGAAACTCCCCTAAGTCGCCCCGAACCAGCGCCGCATAGTCCTTTTGAAGTTGCGCGGTAATGGGGCCCGGTCGACCGATGTGGGAGCCACGACCTATCGGTCGGCGGTCCACCTCTTTTACCGGCGTAATCTCCGCTGCTGTGCCAGTGAGGAAGATCTCATCTGCGCAGTAGAGCTCATCGCGGGTAAACCTCGACTCTGCAATCGGAATTCCTTTTTTAATGAAATACTCAATCACGGTTTGTCGGGTGATGCCATTCAGGATGGAGGTGAG
>JAGWZD010000391.1 GCA_018968995.1 Bdellovibrionales bacterium | reverse complement strand
CCTCGAACAGGGTTGATGGCCGAAACGGTCCCGTCGCGCTCGACGAAGAGATCGCCCTTACTAATATCGATTCCAGGGCTTCCTAAAAGCTTGGCCAGGGCCGGCAGCACATCGCCATGCGAGCAATAAACGGCTTCAGGAAGAAACTGGGGCGAGTGCTGGAAGCTCCTCACGCGTTTCAGGAAAGCGGCGTCACTTTCGTGCGGACCCTGCTCATCGAGCTCGGGAAGGATTTGGATTTCAAGCCCATAAAGCTCTGCTACGTATTGGGCCGTCTCTAAGCAGCGACGCTTGGGGCTTGAGAATAAGTATTTCGGGGGAGGGGCATTTTTCTTGAGCCACTCTTGAAGCTTGAGACCTTGCTTGTGGCCTTTTTCAGAAAGCCCGTTATCCGCCGAGCGATCAAAAAGTTCGCGGTGGGCGTGCCGAAGGAAGATGCGCCAGGGGTGGGGAACCTTTTCTTGGGTCATACTAATCGAAGAGCCAAGTTTACCATTCCACTTCGCATCCTGGATTCAGGATGGACCCATCATTCATTCGAGTTGCGCAATAGTTGCAGTTATTTAAATCCGGCATATTTGAAAAATAGAAGTCTGCTGCTGTTAGGTTTGATCCAGAAAAATCGCTGCTTACGAGGTCTGCGTAACTGAGATTTACTCCCGAGAGATTCGTATTGGTAAAATTCGCAGCTCGTGCTTGTACGCCTTGAAGATTCGCTGCTCGAAGGTTGGCGCCCGAGAGATCGGCAAAATAGAGACGACTGCCTCGAAGATCTGCTTCTCTCAGATCGGCTCCGGCGAGGAGTGCACTATCCATGTTTGCGGCACTAAGATTCGCATGGGAGAGGTTGACGCCCGTGAGGTTCGCCTCCTGTAGATCTGCCCCTGAAAGATTGGCCCCAGACAGATTTATTCCCGAAAGATTCGCTCCTCTAAGTTGTAGGCCAGCGAGATTTGTGCCCGAGAAATTCACGCCCCACGGACTCCGGAGTTGCGGAGTCATGCTGAGGGTTTTCTCCCATATTTCCGGGTCCCACTGCAGTGTATCGGCACTCGAGGGGTTCATATAGCTATCCTCCATGCCACCGCCAAGGCCAATCAAGTTGCCGCCCCCAAGAGCATAACTATTCGACCCACTCGAGTTCCAGGACAGCACTCCCGCGAGCGCTGCGCACATGTTGTTACAGTTGACTTGCCCGGTAGCAGAAGAGTCCCAGATCATTGCCTGAGGCTCGGCCTGTCCCACCAGGCCACCAGAGCGGTGTGCAGCGGTGACATTAGCACTGGAACTAGATTCCGCGACGATCGAGAAACCCACGCTGCCTACTAGCCCACCGCCTGGACCCGGGCCCCAATCAGTCATCTCACCATAGACGTTCACTGGTCCACCCAGGACGGTCACTGAGCCAGAACTACGACACCGCAGAACCACTCCACCTTTTTCAGCATGGCCCACAATGATGCCGACCGAGTTATTTCCAGTGACTGTGGCATTCTGAACCGAAAGATCCTTCACGATACCGCCTTTGATCGAATCAAAAAGCCCCGTCTTCCACACTCCTTCCACCCGAGGGATCGTAAGATTTGAAATGGTGTGTCCTGCCCCATCAAACTGACCAGAATAATCCAATGGCCCAGAGTAACTCTTTCCACTCATATCGATGTCGCTCGTGAGTCGAAACGAAGCTTGAGGATTACAGTGCAAGTTCTGCAGCTGAGCAGCGGTGGAAATGAGGAAGGGTGAGGAGCGCGTGCCTTGTCCGCCATCAAATGGAGCAGAGTTTGAGCAGAGAGACGGAGTCAAAGCAGGTTCTGAAATTTCTGAGGTAGCCCGGGGTGAGTCGAAATACTTGAGCCGTGGAAAAGCGCTCGCTGAAAGTGTCCAGATGCTCGAGTCCCAGGACGAAAAAGAACTTCCAGGATTTGTTGCAGAGACCCCAATTCCATAAGTGGCTACATCCGTTAGGTTTAAGTCAAAAAATGCATTCGAAATGGTCGCGGC
>JAGWZD010000390.1 GCA_018968995.1 Bdellovibrionales bacterium | reverse complement strand
CGGCTCCACACTCACCACCTCGCCCGTTGGCAACACGCTGCAGACCCGCGGCAACTCGGGTAACTCCTGGTCCACCTCGCCTCTCGGCTCCTCGCTCGTCACGCGAGGAACTTCATCGCCAGCGAAGAAGTACGACGGCAAGGCGACGAGGGTGATCGTTATTCCAGCGGCGAAATAGCCACCAATCGACGTTCTTGGGAGCAGTTACGCCCCCAGATGTTTTAAAAGCTGCCCGACTTCTGCTTCAAGCGCGCGAACCTTTGCAATCGCGCCGTCGATTTTATCAGTGCTCTCCAAGAAAATCGTGCTTTCCAAAGACAGTCCCATGCCGCCAAGCCCCCCTGCCCTGTCATCACCAACAAAACACTCGACCAAGTCGGTGAACGCGGTGGAGGCATCAATGCTGGGTGCGTAGTCTGAAAATCCATATCGACCAAGAATCCCGTCGAATTGCTTTTCCGTTTCGGAATCCGATCGCTTCTCAATCAAGTCCAACGCCTCGCCCATTGTAATGAGGGCCGCCTCCCACGCCCTGCAAAATTCAAGAAACTTGGGATCGTTGCTCTGAATTTCACCATCGATTCGAGCCGCCCAGTGGTGGTCGCAAGTATCAAATTCGTCGGGGCAATTATCTCTTCCACAAATCGGACAGACCTCGACGCCTCCAAGTTCTGGGTATTCATCATCCATGAGCCGGTCAGCTTTTTCCCGTTATCTCTTTTAGGATTTTGATGTCGTCGTGGATTTCGCGTCCTCCGAATTCTACATAGTAATCATCTCCCAATTCCCGCTTGAGATCGATTGCCAAGCTCCACGCATATGAGTGGTGAAGGTCCCAATCCGCGTGTTTTTCTTCATCCTCTGGAACGGATAGGTCGTGCCATTCAGTCCAAGTCTCAAAGCGCCTTCGCAACTCTTCCGAAATCGGCAGCCCCTCGTAGGACATGTTCTTTCCGGAATACTGGGCTCCAGGTGCGGTGATTGCCCAAATCCCGGTTGAACCCCAATCTACATCAATCCGGATAAGGATTTTGTAATCCGTGATTGGACGCTGCAGCCCGCGCTTGGCCCGCTGGATATTAGATGGATTTGTTTGCATTCAATGGTTCGGTTGGCAGTCGCCACTCATGCTGATGATTTTTTTATCGGCTCCTTCCGATACTTCCCATGAACAACGCCACTGGTCCCAACGCGAGTTCGGCTGGGATGAATTTCGTAGCGAACCATCGACACGCCTGCCTCCAAGATCGAGGCCTCCAACAAACCCCTTGAACGCGCCAAAGAGAGCTTGGCTGAGGTTCCAACAACGCACTGCTCGAGCACCTTCAGAAATTCAACCAGCTCTTTTGTTGGACAGGTAAAAGAGACTTTTTTTCTTCCGTCCCCAGGTGACTGAAAAACAGCCCTAACACTTGAGCGGAAAACGCCCTTGTCCCCGGTTTTCGCGATTTCGACGAGCGCAAGCGAAGAAGCCGATCCGCTAACAATGTGGCGATATAGTTCCATTTCGACTTTTCTCACCATTGCCTGAAGCAGCATTCCATCGAGCACGGGATTTCTCCCATAAGCTCGGGCAAGTCCAAGTGACATCCTCCGGCTTCAATCCGACAAGCGTGTCGGCGACTGCCTTCCTGACGAGCTTCTTGATCACCTTGGCGTGCCTGGTTTCCTTTGCCTTCATGCCTCTTCCTCCTCCACCTCGGGCCTTTTGAATCCGTTGAGGGTTTTGTGGAAGAACGACTGGAATTCGAACTCGCAGCCCGTGTTCATCGGGCTGGGCTCGGCGTCCTTGAAGAGGTTGAAGACTTCTTCATCCCCCATCGGCTTCGGCACGCGGTCGAACGGCAACTCAATCGCCGTTTCGTATTCATCGACCATCCGAAGCGCGATCTCCTTGCCATCCTTCCGTGCCCGCAGGCTCGTCACCTCTGCGTGCACGCTGTTGGTGAGCGAGAGGCGCGCGATCTCCACCTCCCCAGCCTCCAGGTCGGGCAAGTCCTCCCCT
>JAGWZD010000389.1 GCA_018968995.1 Bdellovibrionales bacterium | reverse complement strand
TTACGACTGCTCTCGGGAGTTTCTTCCATGGCTTTGGAGTATCCTCCGGTCTACTTTTTCCGACTCGCTTCGACGCGAGGTCAGAAATCCAGCTCGTGCCAATGTGTCGGAGGAATCGGCTCGTGATCAGTGGGAGTCGATTCCCACGCCTTCAGACGAATCGCAGAGCACTCTTTCGATCGCTGCCGAACTTCTTGAGAGGCTTCCAGAGGATCAAAAGCAACTCATTGAAATGCGCACCAAACAGGGCCTTTCATTCGAGGAAATCGCCTCTCGACTCTCTATTTCTTCCGCGGCGGCAAGGCAGCGATTCAGCAGACTCGTTCAAAACCTGAAAGGAAAGCTTTCATGAACGACATGAACTCATTTCTTCAATCTGAGAGCAGAACTCCTCCGGCGATTATTCTTGAGCGACTGAAGCCCATCATCGAGGTCGATCTGCGCCCAAAGAAAACTCGCGTCGCCCTGAAGGTGTCACTCATCCACTTGATAGCCAGCGTGGCTTCTCTTCTGATTTGTCCTCAATTTGGAGTTAGCCCGTTGGGTGGAGATACCGGCGTGATGACGTTTCTCATGAACTGGGGCTGGGCCGCATGTGCCGCTGGCTGCGGTGCGATCTTTATGACCGGAACAGGAAGCCTGACCGCGCTCCTCCTGAACCCCGACGAAAAGCGGGTCTTTGGGAACCTTCAAGGGTGGACCTTCTCGGCACTCGCGGTGGTTTCGTGGGCCACCCTCATGGCTATTATGCCCACGCATTCGACCCACCAGATGACCAGCGAGGAATCGATTGCCACCTACTCGGCTGCCTGGAATTTCGTATGGATCGCCGCTGCTGTGGGATCTTCACTGCTGTGTTTTCGAGTCCTTAAGGCCGTTCGGGTACTGGCTCACTGAGCTGGATTAATGCCGCCTGGCTTGCTAGTCCTGTATTCATGAAATCGGCACTCTATTTAGCGCTACTGATCGGAACCCTAGCCGCGCCATCGACCCTGCGAGCGGAGCCGACTCAACCCCATCACGCTTGCTATGAAGCCGAAGGATTTCCCAGCTCGAGCCAATGGCGGAAGCAGATTCGCCGCTGGAATGATGTACGCCCCCTATCGCCTTCTCTTTGGGAGACCTATCAAGCCTACTCAGTGGCCAAAAAAGAGCGCCCTTTTGCTCAGAAGCATTTTCGAAACGATAAACAAATGCACTGCTACATCGGCTGTCGAATTGCGCAAGACACGAGCTTAAAAGCGGCTCAATTCGTGGGCTGGGCTAAAGAGAGGCGTGACCTCACTGACTGCGACTCTGGCACCCACTTTGAGGAATTCGACTACTGGGTGACAGTACGGGGTGCAGAACTGGGTAGAGCTTTTTCTTCTGCTTCTGATTGCATTTATTGGTGTGAATTTCTGTAATTCAACCCAGTAAGAGCCAATCAAACCACTTTTAGACCGATCGTCACTTCGCCTTCGTCTAGCTCGACCTTTTCAACGTGAACACCCTGTGGAGATGAACTGATTTCAAACTGAGTGACCAAAGCCTCAGCCTCAATCATCTCCCGGTGCGCCAGTACGCTCTCTTTCAGAACTCCCGCTACACCAAGCTCTAAACGAATGCGGTCATTAAGCTTAAAGCCCGCATTCTTTCTTGCTTGCTGAATTTTTCTGAGAACCTCGCGAGCTAGCCCCTCACGCATTTGCTCGGGCTCAACGGTAGGATCCAAATCAATCGAAACCGTCTGATGAACCGCCAAATTCGGGTGAGAGCTCTTTGCGGCCCGACGAATCTCAACATCTGCAAGAGTGATCGCTTCGCCTTCCATCATCAGCGAGCCACCTGCCTCAAGCTTCAGGATCTCAGAAAGAGGAAGTGCTTGAATCGCTGCCGCTACGGACTTCATCTTTGCGCCAAAACGCTTACCCAGAACCGGGAAGTTTGCTTTGGTGGTCACCTGGACAAACTCATCCTCATTTGAGGCGTACTCCACTTTCATGAGGTTAAGCTCATCCACGAAG
>JAGWZD010000028.1 GCA_018968995.1 Bdellovibrionales bacterium | reverse complement strand
ATCCTTCATGAACTTCACTCTCAACACGTTCACCCTGCTTGGGCTGAGTCTCGCCATCGGCATTGTTGTAGATGACGCAATCATGGTTCTCGAGAACATTGTTCGACATAAAGAGATGGGGAAATCTCGACTCGAGGCTGCCATTACTGGATCTAAAGAAATTACCTTTGCAGCCTTAGCGGCAACGATTGCGATTGCAGCCATTTTTATTCCAGTGGTGTTCATGAAAGGTGCCATTGGAAAATTCTTCTTCCAGTTCGGAATCACTCTTACCGTTGCCGTTGGACTATCTCTCCTCGAGGCACTCACGCTTACACCGATGCGTTGTTCTCAGTTTCTAGACAGCTCACACCGCACCCGGGGACTGGGAGCCTGGGTAGATAGTGCCTTTAAACGCTGCACTGAGCTGTACGGATCAATACTAAAGCTTGCGCTGGCGCGTTACAAAATGGTCCTTTTCGCATCGCTAGTATTCCTGGTTGCGACCTCGTTTTCCGTAAAATTTATTGGAAAAGAGTTTTCTCCAACCCAAGACCAAGGGGTTTTCTTAATGCGCCTGAAAACTCCCACAGACAGCTCGCTAGAGTACACCAATACCAAGTTTCAAGAGGCGGAAAAACTATTGATGGCACGCCCTGAGATAGTACGAATCTACTCTGCTGTTGGTGGATTTGGCGGTGGCGAAGTCAACACAGGTGTAATTTTCGTCTCCTTAAAGGAGAAGAATCAAAGAGGAAAAAACCCAAAAACTGGCAAAGCCTGGACTCAGCAAGATCTCATGGAAGAGTTCCGAAAAATATTGAGCAAGATACCGGACCTCAAAGTCTTCGCCCAAGATCTTTCGATGCGTGGCTTTAGCGCTGGTCGAGGATTTCCAGTGGAATTTTCAGTTCGCGGGGCCGACTGGGACAAGCTGGCCGCGTACTCTGAGAAATTGAAGACTCGAATGGAAGAAACCGGCCTGATGGCGGATATCGACTGGGATTACAAGTTAGGAAAACCGGAAATCCAGATCACCCCAGACCGAAACCGCGCTAACGCACGGGGTGTGAGCGTGCGGGCGATCTCTGAGGTCATTAACGCCCTCGTTGGAGGAGTGAATGTCGGTAAATATGAGTCTGGGGGGCGCCGCTATGACATTCGACTTCGTCTCGAGCGTGAAGAGAGAGCGCGTGCTGAGCAAATCACCAAATTATTCGTTCGAAACAATCGCGGTGAGCTTGTGCGTCTTTCTGAAGTCGTTACTCTCAGCGAGAAGCCTAGCCTTTCGCAAATCAATCGATATAACCGCGAACGAGCCATTAGCGTATTTGCGAACATGAAGCCTGGAAGGTCTCAAAATGAGGCCGTGCTCCAGATTCAGAAGATTGGCAAAGAGATCTTACCTTCTGATTACAAACTCATCATGAGCGGCAGCGCAGAGACATTTAAAGAATCGTTTCGTGACTTGGGCTTTGCACTGATCCTCGGCATTGCTGTCGCCTATATGGTTCTCGCTTCACAGTTTAACAGCTTTATTGATCCCATATCCGTTCTTCTGGCCCTTCCTTTTAGCGTGTCGGGTGCCTTTTTAGGTCTTCTGTTAACGGGGCAGACTTTGAACATCTACAGCTTTATCGGGCTTATCTTGCTGATGGGGATCGTAAAAAAGAACTCTATCCTTCTAGTCGACTTCACGAATCAGGCGATCGAGAACGGAAGAGGGCGACTATCGGTTTATGATGCGCTTACTCAAGCCTGCCCGATGCGACTGCGCCCCATCTTGATGACTTCGTTTGCAACGGTTGCCGGAGCCATTCCACCAGCCCTAGCCCTAGGCCCTGGCGCTGAAACCCGGGTTCCGATGGCGGTCACGGTTATTGGTGGGGTATTGGTTTCTACGGCTCTCACGCTTTTTGTTGTTCCTTGTGCCTATCTCGGTTTCTCCAGGTTTCAGCGGCGCTTCAAGCAGGCCGGGCAGGCTTCGGTTGTGCTTCTATTTTTGGCAGCACTACCCGCCTCGGAAGCCCTAGCGGAAACATCTCCTTTATCTCTGTCTTCTGCCGTCAAGGAGGCGATTCAGAATCAACCGCGTTTACAAAAGTATCGAGAGAGAATTTCGCAATCAGAAGCCGAGGTTCTGAGAACTTGGTCGACCATTTTTCCAACCCTGTCGGCGCAGGCTACAGCATCTACCCGAAAGGACGCGGTGATCATGAATACAGCGCGTTTTGGCGGGGACTCTTACAATTATTACACTAGCTCCCTGCAACTGACTCAGCCACTATTCGTGTTTGGACTGAAATCAGGAATAGATGTTGCTGACAAAAATCGAGACATCGCGCGCCTAGATTTAGAAATAAACGAGAGAGATACGATCCTTGAAGTGATCAGGAGTTTTTATAGGGTCCTACTCAACCAACGGAACCTAGAGACGCTTCGTACTGTTGAAAAGCTTCAAAAAGAAAGCGTTACCACGACTCAGCGTCGTCAGGCCATTGGACGCGGACAGGTCATCGATTTGCTGCAGGCCAAGACCCAGCTTGCGCTACTTCAACCCAAGCTCGAACAAGCAGAAAGCGGACTAAAGATTTCAGCCCAACAGCTCGCCACGCTTCTAGGACATGAGCGTCCCGATGTGATTAGTGTGCGAGGCTCTCTTTTGCCGCCAGAGGAAAAAAAGGTATCTGGACTTTTTGATGGCCGGCTTTCCAAGATTCTTGAGTTCGAAGAGATCGGACTTCGCCGTAAGCAACTTGAAAGTGTTCGAAGGTCGACTCTCGGAAAAGACCTTCCCTCGGTGCAATTCACCGGAAGCTTGAGTCGGGGAGCCTATCGAGCGTCTGACTTGCTCGATTCTGCGGCTAATGCGTATAACGCCACCGTCACGGTCAACATTCCTTTGTTTAGTGGACTCTCCTCGGTCCATGAACGCCACAGCTTCACGTCTCAAGCTCGGCAACTCGCCTTGGATGAAGAGTCGCTTCGCCAAAACCTCTCTTTAGATCAGGTAAAAGCCCAGGAGGCCCTTCAGGTCGCGCTCAGAAAGATCGATGTTTCGACCAAGGCACAGGAACTCGCCAAATCGAGCCTCGAAGAGGCTAAACGGAACTATCGCCTTGCAACCATTGATCTTTTACAGTTTTTACAGGTTCAACAGTCCTACTCTGAAGCTGAGAACGCCCTAGACCAGGCCCGTTTTGAGTACCTCGAAGCCCTTGCGCAGAGCACCAAAGCTATGGGAATAGACCCCACGACTCTTGTTGAGATTCTCAACTGAACTAGTGCCCCCTTTCTCGGGCCTTGTTTAAAGAGTAACCGGAGGTTCGCGTGTTCAAAATAAGGCGTAAAAGCGATTCACTCGCGGGCCTGACCTCGTTTGGAATTGGCGCTCTGATCCTGTTTTCCTCTTTCGGCTGTGTGGGCGACAAGGACCTCGAGGACTGGAGACGACAGAAGCTCAACGAGGACCTCGGCGAGCTCTACTCGGCTGCAGGAATTTATCGTGGTGATCTCACCTCCAAACAAACCGGAGAAGCGATTGGTGCCTTTGAAATTACGCTGGTTCCGCAAGTTAAAGTCGTTGCTGGCTCATCAGGTGATCGCGCGGACGGACAAGCAACCCTTGCAGCACGTATAATTTTCCAAGATTCTTCTAATCGATTAGCACTCACGGCACTAGATAGTTATTTTGATCAATCCACGGGAAAATTAGAAGTCACCCTACCTCTTCAGAGATCGGGTGGGCGAGTCGAGCAAGTGATCCTGAGTGGATCTGTTGCAAATAATAGCCTCGGAGGCGAGCTACAAATCACTGGAGCTGCCGAGCTCGCTGGTCTTTTCAAGCTCACCAAGGACTCAAAACAGTCCATTTCTGAAATTGCGGAAAAAATTCGATCCTCAAAGCCAGGAACCTCAACCGAATTATGGCTAGGCTCAACACAGTTTGGCCAGAGCAAGGAACAGCCCGTAAGCGCTATCTTTATTGAGTCTGAGGTCTCTCCTGAAGAAAAGTTTTTGAACCGATTTGCGTCACTTCAGGTCGTACAGTTCACGCTGAATTACGGTAATTCCTTTCGATTGGTGCACAAAGATGCCTTGCTTGATCGCCGGACTGGAAAACTTACGGGCAAAGCCTTGGTTGAGAGAAATAACGCAATTTCAGAAGTGATTACAGAATGCGAGTCCACTGGAACGGAGTGGAAATGCTCTCACTCTACTGAGGGATTTGGCCGTGTTGCGACCACCACTGTCTCTCTGCAAACCGACCCCAGCGCGATCGACAAATTACCTGTTGATAACGCCGATTCACGGTCGATTCTGTTCAGGGAATTAGACGGCCGGACCACGTTGAATGATAACTCGTTAAAGGTCTGGCTGAAGGCTACTTATGCGGCGCGGACTCGAGAACAAGAGCTTCGTGAGCTTTTCGTGCCTTCCACTGAACACGAAGTGAGTCTCTCTCTTCAATTTGAATTACCTGGACACTCAGCGAGAGAAAAACTGGTGATATCTTTTGAACAGGGCTCATTTGATGAGCGCTCACAAACTCTCGATGCCCGAACAAAACTGCAGCAGGGTTCAGCCGTTTTCGACGTGCGTTTACGATGTAGTCCATTTCGATTTCCCGGGCTCGAGAGGTCTTCTGCTGATGTACAGTCCGGAACGACCTGTCAGTACTGGAGCAGCCACCGAGCTCAACCCTTGACCATAGAATTCCCCTAATCAAGCGGCTTCTGCTGTATTGCTCCGCTGAATCATTTTTTCGTAGAGATCACTCCACTCGTCGTCAGAAAGCGCGCCAAGTAGGCGAGGAAACACTTCGCTCTCCTCCTCGGCGACGTGATCTTCGATCGTATCTATCAGTTCTTCGAGTAGTTCATTGAAATCTTCCCGATCATAGGTGGTCGATAGCTCTCCAACGATTTCTCGCATGAGTTGATGGTCCTCCATGGATTCACTCATCAGCTCACTCAGTTCGGAAGCCTTCAGAAATCGCGGATAAAAAATTTCTTCTTCAAGGCTAGAGTGCCAGTCCAGACGGTCGCGAATGTCCTCAAAAAGCTCTCGACGCTCGGCGAAGTCCTGGGTTTGACGTACTTGTTCAAATAGCTGCCCCAATTGTCGGTGATCTGCGCGAAGTAGGTCCAACGCCTTCATCGTTCCTCCATCAGGCTCTTGCCTCGCCCGCAGGGTGTGCAAAGGGCGTGCACAGAAGAGGGTGGCTGGATGCATAAGTTATCGAAATCAAAACAAAAATTTCTTAAAATTGACTCGTGGCGTCACGAGTGCTACGTGACTCGTGATGGAGCTCACCCGAATGCGCCTGATCCCCCTCTTCAGCTTCCTTCTCTCCGCTTGGATTGGACTATCGGCAACACCGGCCCGGTCCGCAGAAGCCTCTGGCCCATTCAATGGCGGCGGCTTTATCGAGATCAAAATAACCGGCACATCAATACCGGGCTCGCTCCAGCTCGAGTACGGGCGCGTGGATCCGATTAACCCCATTTCGCTCGAGCTTTCTCAAAAGATCGAAACCACTCAGCAGATTCCACTCATGTCACGGAAGGATTCGAGACTCCTGACCCTGCAGGGGTTAAAGGTACTCTCCTCTGACGGCAAAGCACTCCTGCAAATGTCGCGAGCGGAACTTGATCCAGCTAGAAAACGAGCAAGAACGGGCGCCACTCTTTTTCTGCAGCTTTCGGCTGACGGCTCGGGTGTCTCCTATAAAATCGCAGCAGAGCCTCGCGAAGAGTATGAGCTTGTTGCTCCGACAAGCGGGCCGGGACTATCCTTCTCGGAATCTGACCTCATCGACCTGCTTCGTCTAGATGATCTCGAGGACTCACTCTTGCGCATTCGTGCCGTTTCCTCCACCTCTCAAGCTTTTCACCAACAGTTGGTCGATCTCGCTCAGAAAGCCCCCTCCATTGACTCCAGTCGACTTCAGCTTCTACTCGATGGTGTCGTATTCCCGGCAAGTGCCGTGACCGCAATGAAGCGTCGACTTCGCGAGTTGCCGGATAACCTTGAAAATGCTGCTCTTCGAAAAACGCTCACTCAAAACTTAGCCCTGGCTGAACAGTTCGCCCCCCTGAGTAACCGCTTACTCATGGTGGGATTAGTGAAAATTAAGGGTTTTAAGTTTATCGAAGCGCAAAATATTTTGTCCCGAATCCAGGAAGGTCCAGAAAGCCCCGAGCTTGCTTTCCAGCTTGCGCTTGAGCGACTAGGCGGATCTTTTGAGGCGTTGCGACCTGATGAAAAACTAAAAATGTTCTCGCTCGCAGCAGAAAAGCGGGCATTAGATTTTGCCGTTTCCATCGGAAAAGACTCCTTCCTGAATGACTCTGACAAAAGTGTCGGTGCACTGCTCGACCTGGTTCGACAGATTCCCATAGGCCCAAAGCGAGACCAACTGACCAGTATCGCCGCACAATCTACGGGACCAGTAAATGTTGCCGAATTCGCTGCGCTCACCGCACCGATTGAATCGGATCAAATCGTGTTAGAACTCTACCGAACTGTCGCCTCTCGAATCACGGCCCTCACCGCTGGACAAGTGATCACTCTGCTCTCAGGAAGACCTTCGAGTGCTTTTCGCGACCAGCTCATTCTACTGGCCACCGTGAATATTGCATCGATGGACCGCACCGCTCTTCGCAATCTGTTACTGGCATGCTCTGCATGGTCCTGCCGAACAGAGCTTTTTAAAAGTGCCTTCACGCGCACTACCGAGCCCGCTACTACCGTGGTGGCTGAGATCATACTGGTTCTACCTGCCGAAGAGGCCCGAGACGGTCTCATCTCTGTGACACTAGATCTTGCAGGTGCGATGAACACCCGGGAAATGCTCTCACTCTTTAATGCCTCTATCTTAGAGAGCACCGCGAAAGATCTTCTTTTACGGGGTCTTCCAAAGTTAGCGCCCTTCACCGTTACTGATGCAGTCACTTTCAGCGATGGCCTCTATAAGCCGGGACTAAATGCCGATGAGTATCGTGACTTGATTCTGATCAAAGGGGCCGAGTCGGCATCAGATCTGAGTGCGTCGAATCTGGATCAACTGGTTTCTCGGGCATCCAGTGATGTGATCAGAGCAAAAGTCCAACAGATTGGACAGTCTCGCATTCAAAAACCATAACTCATCCAGAGTAGTCCGCGGTCCTCCTGCAGAAGGCCGCGAAGCAGACCCGGGTCAAAAATACTTCCCTCGATCCAGTCGTATCGCAGAGAGATCTTAAGATTACTCTTGGTCGTGTAGCTCAGCTTGGGCTGAACCCAGGTCTCGGACTTGCTTAACCCTTGAAACCAAAATGCCTCAAACTCCATCCCATCTAAAAGCCCTGAAGTTCTACGAAGGGTTAGACGAAGAGAACCTCCGGTATTTAAGGGATCTCGCTGAAGCTGGCCCCCCAGGGTCACATTCTCTACTCCATTCCAATCTAAACCCAGAACGCCTCTCCATGCGTCTAAGGGTCGCTTCTTGAGGTCAATTAAAACCTGATCGGTTCTCAGAACCCAGTCACTCCCCATAGACTGAGAGGCGGTCACTCCCGAACTCCAGACTGGAGATGGATTAAAAATCACTTCTCTTTCATGATGATGAATTAAAAAGAACGAGCCATCCAATCCAAAGCTCATGAGCCGATGGACCCGAAATCCATACTCCGAATCGGGTCCTACCTTTTGGAAGGATTCAGTTGAAGGCGCTAGTGAGAAATCAGAGGGCCGCGCTAATGGCACAAAATACAATTGTACTCCCCCATCAGAAAAAAACCTCTGCGCCTGCAGCATGAACTGGGGCTTCTTAATATGCGCGATCTCTAATAAGAGTGGGTCCGAAAGGTCTCGGGGATTGGGGAGATCTGCTATAAAAAAACCGAAAGTCTCTCCCCAAGATAACGACTGAAAACCTAAACGCACCCGAGTATTTTGCCAATCATAGCCAATGTAGGAGTCACGAATCTCCGCCTCAGTCTGAGTCTGGCTGATCGACTGAACCTCTGCAAACTGCGACCATCCCCGCGCCGACACTCGGGCACTCCAACCAAATCCATCTTCTGTTACCTTAAAGTCGATGGCGGGATCCAAATAGCCCCTCGCTCGTGATTGAACTACGGAGTCGGATCCCAGCGCGCCGATAACTCCCAACTCTCCCGAATAACGGAGAGCGCCCTGCGCGTGTCCTGGACTCCAAAATAAAATCTGCGCGATAGTTAGGCTAATTAAACTCGCCGCGACGCCCATTCTCATCGAGAAAATCTCTGGGGATTAAAGAGCGCTGCCGGGAACGCCTTTTTTTCCATCGCTTCCACCTGTATCGTTGACCGCTCGTTCACATTGACGGCGCTGGAGATTTGTAATTCTGTTGGCCTTACTCTTCCAGCAATGAGCTTAAACCTTCCAAAAACTGCGCGCTTGAGTGGCTTAGATGAAGCCGTCTGAAACTCGGCTGTCTGGGGATGGAAAGTCTTCTTTTCGACCTCAACACGGATTCGCTCATAGGTAAGGCCTTTTTTTAAAGCGGTCAGATCCAATGTCCATGTTTGAGGTGTCTCAGAGATGACCTTGGGTTGATAGTCTCCCGCCCATCGCATACGACTGATGTCGCCATTGGCTGCCTGCCCGGTCAACTTCTGGCTTAAGCTGACTCGTACGGCACGCTTGAGATTGGGAACATAGGCCCACATCTCTTCACCAATCATTAGCATATCGCGTCCGTGATCTCTTGCGGGCTCCAGGGTCTCGATCAGAGTCTTTGAATTTCCCTCGATTTTCACTTCAAACAAGCTATCCCCAATTCGCACTCGCATCTGATAACTCTCTGAAGGATTTCGTACATCATCCACATTTTTTAGGATCTGCTCTGGCGACACTGCGGCCATCGAATGACTTGAATTGATTCCAATACTGCTGATGAATGCCAAACCTAGTAACCTTGCGATTCTTAAAAAGTACATCGTTGCTCCTCATCAAGTCGATCGAAGGGCATTTCCAATAGACATACCCACTACTCGCCAAGCCGATAATAGGGTGGCGAAAAGACAGCTTACTCCGCCCAGGGCGAACGTGATAACCGCAGTCCATAAATCCAAAACAATAGGAATATGAAATGTCCGAGTGAGCCCAGGCGCCGGGGGCATCAAAATACCCTTTGAGAGCAGGGTGGAGTTCAGGATGGCTGCCCCTAAAATTCCAACCAGGGCACCAATTAATCCCACCGCAGTGCCCTCACTTAAAAGCAAAAGTAAGACATCCCACCTCGAGTCGCCATTAGCACGCAAATTACCAATCTCCGCCTTTCGCTCAAAAATAGAAGTAGCGACCACATTAAATATTCCCAACACCACAACGGCAAGAATGATAAGCCGAATGACTCCGAACTGTGATTTCAGCCAATCAATAGAATGCTGATAGTAAATCTTATCTAGGACCGCGAACGACGTTGCAGAGAGCTGCGGAAAGACTGTCGCCACCTTTTGAGAAAAAATATCCCAATCCTCATCCCGAGCAAGCCCAAGAGCAATCGACTCTACTTTCTCAGTATCTAATAACTTTTGAGCTTGGCTAAGAGGTATTCTAAACGCAACATCATCAAACTCTTTACTTCCCGTGTGAAAAATTCCAGTGACCGTTAAGTCCGCGCCATTCAGACTGCCGTGAATGGTATTTGCAAGAACGGTCACCCGATCTCCGGGCTTGAGGTTCAACGCGTTGGCGAGGCCCCGTCCAATCAAAATACCCTCTGGCTCGTCTGAGAGCATTTTTCCCTCCACGACATTCATCGTCGTGAAAAAAGTCGATTCTTCCTTCCCGTCAACTCCGGTTCCTCTGCCGCTTACATTAATTTGTCCGTTTGTAAGCAAAGCGAAAAACTCAATGCGCGGAAAGACCTGCTTGACCTCTGGCATTTTTAAAAGCTCACTACGAATCTGACCCGAATCCTCAATCCAGTGTTCCCACGGCTTTTCATATACTGAATCTCTGTACCCCGCCGTGTGCAGCTGCCCATGTCCATACCGAGCATGTATAGAGTTCTCTCGATAGGAATTCATGATGCTCGTGTTAAAACCCTGGAATAAAAACAATGATGCCGTCCCAATACCCACTGTGAGTAGCACTGTCGCTGTACGACGAGGCTGACGAAGTAAACTTCTCAGGGCGAGCTTCCAAATCCAGTAGAGGCGCCAGAAGAACTGAGTGGAAGCGTTCACAGGTTCACCTCTTTACCATCCATCAATTGAAACACCCGTCCTGCACGTTCGATGACCAACGGATCATGGCTCGCAATGATAAGAGTAGTACCGAATTCTCCTCGCAACTGATCGAGCATCTGTAAAATTTCGCCACCAGTCTTTTGATCGAGGCTAGCAGTGGGCTCGTCCGCAAGAATCACTTTCGGTCTTTTAGCAGCTGCGCGTGCAATAGCTACCCTCTGTCTCTGGCCTCCACTCAGCTCATTGGGGCGATGCGAGCGGCGATCCCATAAACCCACGGCTTCCAGAGCATGCTTCACTCTCTTTTTTCGCTCTAGGCTTGGAACGCCCTGACGAATCAAAAAATATTCAACATTCTCTTCTGCTGTTAGCGTCGGAAACAACTGGAAGTTCTGAAAGATAAACCCAATCTGAAATCGACGAATATCGTTTTTTTTCTTTTCCGATAAAACGGCAAACTCCTGACCTAAGAACTTTAGGCTTCCGCCCTGCACGCCCTCAATCAGCCCTAAAAGCGAGAGAAGAGTGCTTTTACCAGAGCCCGAGGGTCCGCTCAGAACCACGGATTCACCTGAATCAATATCCAGCGAAACTCCGCGAAGCGCTGGAACGGGAATCAAATCAAGCCAGTATTGAAAATGAAGATCGCGCACACTGTAGATCATAGCTTTAGGCTCTCTACCTCTTAGACCTTGGACTATTTTGAGTCATGACGAAATACATCGACTGTATACACCTGAACTTTTTCTTGAGCGATGACCTCCCGATGCTCTTCACGCAAATTCACAAAGCCCCGAAGGTCCGGTTGACTCGGAACGCGGAGGTAGTTTCGGACGACAACGAGGGCCTGATCATTTAGGCCAGAGCGAATCTTTTGCATGAATTGACGTTCAGTATCTCCTTTAAAATAGGAAGGGACATCAGAAAACGAAAGAAAACCGATGTTTTGCCTTTCTTTTTGCGCTGCCTCCACGGCATCGGCATGAACGTACTCCATAACAGATCGACCTAGCGCCTCCTTTGCCTTCTCAAAGACCAAAGAGTCGCACTCCACTGGGTTACCTTCCTCAAACTCCAAGTGGCCTAAAAATGACAGCTGCAGAAAAAAATTCTGCCGCGCTGGAGAAATCGAGAAAAGTCGGGAATAGGCATCGCGATAAAAATGAAATCGACTGCCTGGAATGTTCTTTTTGGGAAAGCTTCCTTTATACAGAAGCGCATTAAATACTGAGGCGTTTCCAAAAAGCGCCACTGCAAGATGCCAGCGCTGGTGTGCAAAGCGAGTTCTCAGGAAGTCTTGTTGTTCCGCCACCGTGCGGCAGTCAAAAAGCTCTCTCGAAGTGGTGCCTACCATTCGCTGAACAAGCGCACTGAGCGTTTGAAACGTCTTTTCCCAACGTCCCGAGTAGATGGGACTCTGCCAATCTCGTGACGACAGCCAGTCCCGACAGAAGGATCGAGTCTCGGGACGAAGCTCCAGTTTTTCGAGCCAATGCTTACGAAGTTTTTCAGGAGATTTCTCGGCCTCAGCACAGGGGTAGCCCAAAAATGCCATGAATTCACTTCGGCTTACCTCACGAACTAGAGAGATTCGCAGCTCCGTCAAGGCCAGCTGAGCAGGCGACAGATCCACACAAATGACCCGTCGGGGAGACCGAGACAGAAGGGGCACTACCCTCGAACCACTTCCAGCGATCGACAAAATGGTGTCAGTTTTTTCCGGCAGTAGAGCCACCTCAAGGGCTGTGTCTTCATTAGCCAGGGTGTAATTGAGCTGTGAAAAATAAGAGGTGGCGCGACTCATTAGATTCATTGTCTTCCGTAAATTTTGAACTGCACAACCCTTTTCAATTCACCGTACACTAATTCTCGCACCATGAACTGCGTGGAACAATTCACTCTTCAAGTGGCAGAGGCTCCCGACCGTTGTGCCATCTGGATGCCCGACGGATCTTCTATGACCTTTAGGGAGCTTTTCGATTACGGAAGGGCTCTTCAGCGGCAGTTCCGGGCAGCGGGACTGAGCCCGGGCGATCCAGTGCTGCTATTCTTAGGTCTAGGACTGGACCTTTATGCTTCTGCCATTGCCCTACTCTCTTTTGGATGTCCGATCCTGCTAGTAGAGCCCTGGATGCCAGCCTCAAGAATTGAACGCTCTCTCGAAATCGTCAAACCGAAGGCATTTGTTGCCAGCACTCTGGGAAAGCTATGGGGTCTTAGAAATCCTGGAGTGCGCAATATTCCGCGATGGATTTCTCCTCGCGGGTCGCACGCTTCCGAAAAACTAACCTTGAATTCAGTCTCTCCCGACCATCCGGGAATCCTCACTTTCACTTCTGGCACCACGGGTGAACCCAAGGGGGTGGTAAGAACACACGGATATCTGCTAGAACAACACCGCATCTTTGAGGCGGCATTTCATCGCGAACAGGGCTTTGCTGAGGATCGACCCGACTGGTCGATCTTCGCTAATTTCACTTTCGCAAACCTGGCTTCGGGTCGGACCACCATTCTCATGCCGACTTCCTGGAGTCCCTCTCATCTCAAGCGCATTTCTGAACTTCCGCTAACGATGTCGCCCGCCAGTCTGACGTGTGGACCAGCATTTCTTGATAAAATCCTCTCA
>JAGWZD010000388.1 GCA_018968995.1 Bdellovibrionales bacterium | reverse complement strand
TACAGAAGGGCAAGTAAGCTCCAGTGCAACCTGGGCGAAGTCTTGGGAGATCTCGAAACTCGACTCTACTTCGGTTGCCCAGCCTATATTGTGAATTGCGCCTTCTAGGGCGTCAGTCATTACTGCGGCATTCGTTCGAAGTGCATTTTGAGCAGCTGCGGCTTTTGCTTTTGATTGGGCTTCGAAATCAGCTTTTTTAATCTCCCAATCCTGGCGGTTGCGCTCGTAAAGCTCTCGTTCTTGTAGATTCTGTTTTTCTATTTCCTCTGCGTAGCCTAACAACCTTGAAAACAGACAAGGCGATTTAGCCACGGGAGGCTCAGGGGCGGGCAGACTAAATGCTTCCTCTTGGATGCCGGCGGAAGAGTCTGGGGACGGCGTATTCAGGTGAACATTTTCCAGAAAGGATGCATTTCTTTTGTCTATGGCGGACTCAAGGAATTGCCTGATCTCTTGCCCGTGCAGTCTACGGATCTTGGTGATCCAGGAATCAGGCACGAGACTACCATCTTCTCGACGGATGATCACTGTACCATCATCCTGAAGTTCAATCGAAATCCGCAGATTTCCTCGAGATTCGACACCTGTGGACTTAGTGTCCTGGGGGTGCGAGTCTCCAATCTTCGTGCGATAGGAAACCCCAGTGCCGGGCGCTCCGACTGTCGCGTAGGTGCCACGCTTGCCAAAATTTACGGTAGCTCCAGGGGCTCCGGCAGAGATGCTAAGACCGGATTTACTCAAATTGAGGCGGACACCGGGTATAAGTTTAATGGTACGTCTAAAGCGTAATGACATGCCTATTAATTCCCTCTAATACCTACGCGTATCAATGTTCGCATTACTTGCATCTCGAAGATAGATCGTCTCGCCGGTATCATTAATCCCAAAAGGGAGACTTCCAAAAGTAAACTGGCTCTTCGGATTTTTGAAATGGACGGGATCATTCCCAGGGGCGACTTTCTTCCCGGTTTCGGGAGGGCTTTCGAGCTGGGCTACGAAGATCTATTTTTCGAGACGCAGGGCAATCATAGGTTTTTCGATCTCCGTTTTGGGCTAGGTTACGCGGGCCGATTAAAGGAATTTTTGGACTTCTCGATCATGCCGGTTTTGGACGCCGGTATTTACGACGTTGTCTCAAGGACAACTCCCGGTCTGGGCTTTGGCGTCCGAGCTCGTGGTGTGGCTTGGTTTGGGTTCGCAAGACATCTGTCCATAACATGGGAGAGCCTACCAGTATCGAACAGGGGATATCACCACAGGCTGGAGGCCCAGGCGATTGCAGCATTGTCTGAACTTTGGGCGTTTGGCTTAGGTTTTAGATGGTTTCATAATCTCTCTCATGGCTTCTTCGTGTCCGGCACTCGGCGCTTTTAGTGGTCGAGTATTGTGTCTTGCCTTCCGAAGGGCACCGCAGTAACTAAACCATCAAAATCATTCAGTGGAAGCCGTCTCCACCATCTAACCCACTGGCCCCGCACAGTCGTGCGGGGCTTTTTCATTGGTTTTCCATCGTGCTCACGAATTAAGCCTTCTTGTTCAAGCAGCCGAAGAGTGCGCCCGACCTCGTTAGGCGAAGCCCCGAGTCCTTATTCGATGTCACCTTGATCCAAAAATCACCCCAAGGGAGTAGAGTTCGTCAGCCTCATCCTCTTCAGGCACTCCTCCCACGTATCCAATCAGGGTCGAAATATAGGCGCTGATGGAGCGGGCCTGGGAACGGGCAGGTCAGTAGCATTTAATCACCGCGATGTTACAATCAACGAGTGAAGAGTTTTCTGAAAGAGATGCTTATTCTATTCGTTCTGCTTGCAGTGGTCTGTGGTGCATTTTTTGCCTATATCGTTTATGTCATGTTTACAATCTTTTGACCCTTCAGGTCGATCCCCGGAAGGCGCCCAGGCCTATGTTGAATTAAAGAAAATGCCGCTGGTCGCCGGGGTTCACTTACGAGAAGCGCTTTACCGGGGATTTCAATCGACTATTGGCGGCATTGTTCGAGTGGTCTCGAGTGTGCTTCTTGCTGCTTCGTAGCGAACA
>JAGWZD010000387.1 GCA_018968995.1 Bdellovibrionales bacterium | reverse complement strand
TGAGTCGATTGAGATGGTCATCAAGCTACTAAATCCTTTTGCCCCACATGTATCTGAAGAGTTATGGGAGAAGCTAGGACACCAATCGATGCTTTTGATCGAGCCTTTTCCTGAATTGGACCCAAAAGCTTTAGTAAAAGATACGCTAAACATCGTGGTCCAAGTCAATGGAAAGCTTCGAGGTGAGATCGAGGTTGGCGTAGCGCTACCGAAAGAGGACATCATCAAGGCCGCAGCTGCTGAGGACAAAGTGAAGAGCCATCTCGACGGGAAAGAGCTGGTAAAGACCATTTTTGTTCCAGGGAAATTAATCAATTTTGTAGTGAAGTGAGAGTGACTTTTCAAATGCGGCGCACCGTATTTTTGAGTTTAAGATTCACCGGATTGCTACCATTGATGGCAGTGTTTACGCTTACGAGTTGTGGATACGCACTAAGAACCTCAAAGTCCCCATCTCGTTTGAGCGCGGAGGGGGTCAGACGAGTCTACATTCATCCAGTGGTGAATGACACCTTCAAGCCAGGCGTTGAGAATATGGTCTTCAATTCGGTGAGCCGTTCTCTTGGGGGTATTACGGGCGTTCATCCGACAAGCCAGCTGGCTCTCGCAGACGCCGAGCTTTTTGGCACGGTGGTCAGAGTGGATCGCCCCGTAGGCGGTCTTACCAAGGCCTCAGACCTAAGCCCTCAGAACTTGGGATCTCCAAATATTTTAGTCGCGGTGGAATATCAGGCTTTTTTAAATTGTAGGTTCGAACTTAGAACGCGATCCGTCGGGGCAAACGTTCCCAAGGTTCTATGGAGTGCTGAATTTTCGAGATCTAAGCCGTTTCCTGGGAATAACCAGATTTACAGCCTAGGAAGCACTTCGGCTCTCATCAATGACAGCGAGTTGGATCGAGCACTGAGCGATTTGGCGGAACAGATGGGGCGAGACGTCGCGCAATCGATGCTCGATGTTTTTTGATGAAGTTTGAGACCAAGCAAGTTCAACAAGAGCTTAAACAGGGCTATGCGTGGCCGGTGTACTGGGTCTACGGTGCTGAGAGATTACTGATTCGGGAGCTGCTCTCAAGACTGAAAAAAGCAATTATTGGCGATAACGCCTGGTGTGAGGAACGCTTAGACGGCTCTATTACTACGGCTGCAGAAGTCGTTGCAGCAGCTCAGAGCATTCCTTTTGGTGGCGGTACACGCTTTGTGATGGTTCGAGATGCTCATTTAATCAAGGAGCCAGAGCAGCTGACAGAGCTTTTTGGAGACAGAGCGAAGCTTTCAGAGTTGCCTTATGTTTGCGTATTTGTGGCTAAGGACCTTGATGCACGAAGAAAGTTCTCGAAAACCCTACTGGAAAAGGCAGCTGTTGTACCCTGTGAGGCGATTCCTGAGCACCAGCGTGAGGTCTGGCTGCAGTATTTATGCAGCACTCTGGGCGTGCCGTTTGATCTGACTCCTCGTGAGCTTCTGTTGCGCTTTGAGCCCTGGAGCTTGGAATGGGCTGAATCTGAACTTCTGAAGTGGGCGCTAGCAAACAGTGTGGAGCCAGGACTTGGGGACCAGGTCGTGGTGGGTGGAACTGATGAAAGAGTGTCTTCTGAGCTCTTTATCGAGTCTTTCTTAGAGCACAGAAGTCTATCTAAGACTCTTTCGTGGGTCAGTCGTCTAGCGAAGAGGCCCGAAGACTCTCTGCCACTTTTGGGACTACTGTCGTGGAATGTCCGAATGATGGCGCTTGCAGCCTCTAAATCAAGAACCTTGAGGCTTCCGCCTTTTGTGGAAAGTAAAATTGTACGCAGTCTGCGAGCCTGGAGCCTCAACGAGATTTTAGATCTGCAGGCAAGTCTTTCATCTCTAGACTTTGCTTTGAAACAAACACCCCAGGAACCACTGGCTCTCTGGGGTGTCTTAGTTTCAGATTATTGCCGAAAATAAGTTATTTCTTATTGGCGGCGGAACCTAGCGCATTGGGGAGGTTCGCTTTTAAAAAGTGCGTGAGGCGGCTAATCTTTCGAGCAGCTCTTCCTTGCGGGATCGCGCCC
>JAGWZD010000386.1 GCA_018968995.1 Bdellovibrionales bacterium | reverse complement strand
AGCGTGTTTCGGCCGGAGTTCTCGGGATCCTTCTGGGCGCTCTCGGAATTCACAAGTTTGTCCTTGGTTATTCCAAATCTGGCGTCATCATGCTGCTTGTAACGATAATTGGCTCTGTTTTCTTATTTCTCGGTCCGATAATCATGGGGATCATCGGTTTTATTGAGGGCATTATTTATTTGACAAAAAGTGATTCTGAATTCCACAACACTTACGTCTTGAACAAAAAGGAATGGTTCTAGTAGGGCTGCCTTCTCGCAAGGGCGTTCAATACTCTCTAGCTTTATAAGAGCTGGGGTGAGCTGTAGGGGCGAGACTGTTCCACAGGGAGTTGTTTAATTGCAGAGTTGTCAGTTAGTTTTCCTTTGGGGAAAGGGGAGCGGTGACAACAGTCGAACCTGCGTCGCGCGTGAAGTTGACCGTCGACTTTCTTTCATCGCCTGTCTGGACGTATGCGTACGCCGGCACGAGGCGGCCGATCGTTCAACAGATTCGAATTCTTACTGATGGGTCACTACCTGGTGCTGACTTCGAGGTTTTCCCACGAGTTCGATTTAATTTTCCGCTTCCAGAAGAAGTAGCTAGAGAATGGTGCGGACTTCCACGCACGATCGAGTCCCGCGGCAAACATGTAGGCGAGCCGATTGTCTTTGAGTCAGTTGGTCTGACTTTAAACAACTCGATCATTGGTCGCCTTCAAGAGCATGTTGATGGTCATATCACGGTCGAGGTCGTGGACTCTCGCTCAAATGAGGTTCTGGCTACAGCGTCGAGGCCACTTCGTATTCTTGCGGCTAACCAATTTCTTTGGGAGCCGGGCTATCTCGACACATACGCTGCCTTCGCTATTCCTACTGATCCTTTTGTTGCGGAAATACTTAAACGAGCTCGAGAGATATTAAAACAGCGAACTGGCGACTCCTCAACACAGGGTTATCAGTCAGAAAATCCGTCGTTACCTGCTGATCAGTCACGAGCCCGAAAGATCGTAGAGGCAATATATGACGCAACTTGTTCATTCAATATCGCCTATAGCGACCCCCCCGCAGCGATGGCTGGACTGGGCCAACGGATACGAACGCCATCACAAATAAAAACAGAAGGTTGCGCTACGTGCCTTGACTCAACAGTGCTCTTAGCAGCATGTATCGCCCAGGTCGGACTTGAGCCTGTCATGTTTATGATTAGTGGGCACGCTTTCGTCGGGTATCTGACGGGTGGGCTCCTTGGTGAAGCCAAAGGCTCCATTCTTTTTGGGCAGAGGGCTGTTGACCTTATTCGGCAACAGGCGCAGAACACCGCACACGGGGCCGTTCTCTATCGCGATCGCCACTACGGGTTAATCTCTGAGCTTTTGTCCGGGCGTCATATTCAGCCGATTGAGACAACAACTGTAACTAGCGGATCTCGTCGCACCTTCGAGGAGGCCTGTCTCAGCCAGAACAACTTCTCAGTCAAAGATGACTCATCACTCGAGGGAATAGTCTTTGTGTCGCTCGCTTGGAAAATGGGCATTACGCCTCCTGTCTCTCTGGATAAAGACGCAATATATGGTCACGCAGTGCGGACACCGGAGAAGCCTGAATCTCACGAACCAACTCGGCAAGAGATCGAAATCTTGAACTCAGATGCCATAGCTGAGGGTTTAGATGGTAAAGACCGTGACACCCCGCCTCGAGTCCGACAGTGGAAAGCTTCCCTTCTTGACCTCAGTGCCCGAAATCCTCTACTGAAAACTAAGAAGAAGTTTTTGGAAATTGAGGTGCCGGCCTCGCTACTTGGCGTCATCGATGACCAGCTTTTTACTCCTAAAAAGCGATTGGAGGTTGTCAGTTTTGATGGGGTTCCTTTTGAGTGGATTCACTCAGGCGTTACCGAATTTGAGTTTGAAAAATGGATGAAGACGAGCCTTCGTTTGGTTAGTCCGGGCTATAGACAAGTTCCTGAAGTTCAAAGACAAGCGGAGAAAGTAGTAGCCAATGCGCTGCAGTCTGGCGAGCTCAAACCTGCAGATGAGGCCGCGGCACTTGTCCACATAAGGA
>JAGWZD010000385.1 GCA_018968995.1 Bdellovibrionales bacterium | reverse complement strand
TCTTGATTTCGGGATTATTGTTGATGGCACAGTCATCGTTCTTGATAACTGCGTCAGGATCATTCACGAAAGAACGCATGCCTTAAAGCGTGCACTCTCGATTGATGAGAGACGACAAGCCGTTTATGACGCTTCGGTTGAAATTAGAACCGCAGCAGGATTCGGTGAAATCATTATCGTGATTGTATTTCTTCCGATCTTTGGCTTGGTTGGGATTGAAGGAAAAATGTTTCACCCGATGGCAATCACGTTCTCAATCGCCGTTCTTGCCGCTCTCTGCCTATCGTTTACTCTTGCGCCAGCGCTTGCGAGTCTTTTTCTTTCAAGCCGTGCTGAAGATAAAGAGCCAAAGATCATGCATTGGATTCGGACACAGTATGAAAAGATTCTTACTGTTCTGTTACCGAAGCGAAAGTTTGTATCTATTGTTGCACTCAGCTCAATTTCCGCTGGATTGATCTTTTTCAGTTATCTGGGCGGAGAGTTCCTTCCACAGCTTTCAGAAGGATCTTATGCCTTTCACATGATTCGACCTGTGAACGCGAGCCTCGATCAATCGCTGGCCGTTCAGTTAAAAGCCGAAGAAGTGGTGAAAACGTTTCCAGAAGTAAGAACTGTGTTTTCAAGAATTGGTACGAGTGAAGTTGCAACTGATCCGATGGGTGTAAACGTCGCAGATACTTATGTCATGCTCAAAGAAAAGCCAAAACCTGAGTTCATTCAAAGACTGATTGTCGATCTTGAAAAGAATGTGCCTGGGCAGCGCTACCTCGTTTCCCAGCCTATTCAGATGCGCTTTAACGAGTTACTGGAAGGGACTCGCGCTGATGTGAGCGTTAAAATATTTGGCCCTGACCTTAAAACGCTTATGGCGTTAGGAAAAGAAATCAAAGATGCCGTCGAAGGTGTTCCAGGCGCAGGTGATGTGGAAATGGATCTAGCAAGTACGTCTCCCGTCCTTCGAGCTGAACCTAAAAAAGAGATGCTCAGACGCATGGGAATGTCGGCTCAGGAAGTGCTTGAGACCATCAGTATCGCTTTAGGTGGTGAAGAGGCCGGATTCTTTTTTGAGAGCGATAAGCGGTTTCCGATTATCGTTAGGCTCGATGATGCAATCAGATCTGACATCGAAGCGGTCGAAAATCTTCCGGTGGGTCTTGCGGCCAATGCGACTACACCACTTAAAGAAGTCGCTAATGTCAGATTCAGTGAAACCTACGCTTCAATCTCTCGTGAAGAGGGTCATAGACGCTCCGCTGTACTTATCAACCTTCGAGGGCGCGATACGGAAAGTTTCGTCAATGAAGCTCAAGCCGTCGTAAAGAGTAAAGTGAAGCTTCCTGAAGGCTATACGCTTCAATGGGGAGGAAATTTTAAAAACCTCCAAGAAGCAAGAAAACGTCTTTTTGTTCTAACCCCAATTGCACTGTTTCTTGTGCTCCTCATGATTTACGCAGCGTTCAGAAACGTTTGGGAGACGGTACTTGTTTTCATGTGTGCGCCTCTAGCACTCGTGGGTGGAGTGCTGGGCCTTATGGCGTTTCAGCTTCCATTTAGTATTTCAGCCGGAGTTGGATTCATTGCTCTCTCCGGTATTGCAGTCTTAAACGGTGTCGTTCTCGTTAACTTCTTCAACCAGCTTAAAGAAAGAGGGTTCTCTCCAAAAGAGCGCGTAAAAGAAGGAACGATGGCACGCCTTAGGCCCGTTCTAATGACGGCGCTTGTGGATATTTTTGGTTTTATCCCAATGGTTTTGTCCACTGGTATCGGAGCCGAGGTCCAGCGCCCACTTGCGGCAGTCGTGATTGGAGGCGTGATCTCGTCCACGATTCTGACGCTTCTCATTTTGCCGACACTGTACCTCTGGTTTGAAGAAAAATCTGGTTCGTTTCGTTTGTTTAATCTGTTTAAGAAAGGGAGAGAAGTATGAGCTTAAAAGTTTATAGCGTATTTAGTTTTTGGATTTTGGGAGGAGCGCTTTTACTGAGCGGTTGCCAAGGTGATGAGAGGCTGTCGGAAGTGTCTGCGGTTCAAACGGAGGCGC
>JAGWZD010000384.1 GCA_018968995.1 Bdellovibrionales bacterium | reverse complement strand
AGAATGCTGTACTTCATTGGACCAAAAAATGTGCTGTGAACTCCCATCAAGAAAAGTGCGAAAAGGAGCAGTTCAAAGTGCATCACCGCCACGCCCACACCCACAATTGCCATGATGAGGATTTCTGAGATTTTTACCCAGCGCGCGATCACGGACTTGTCATGAACATCAGAGAGCTGTCCTGCGGTGGCAGAGAACAAAAAGAAGGGGACAATGAAAATCCCTCCCGCAAGCGTGACGATCTGAGCGGGACCTAATCCCCAGACCGTCGCCCCCTTGAATGTAATCAGGATCACAATCGCGTTCTTCAAGAGGTTGTCATTAAATGCGCCCAAGAACTGGGTGACAAACAGCGGAAAAAAACGTTTGGAGAGAAACATGTCTTTAGCTCCTTACGAGTGCGACTGAGGTGGGGAGGCTGGTCGAAGGCCTCGGGCAAATACAGCCAAGGCCACGGCAGCAAAAAGGTGTTTGAGCGCGTGTCCAGCCGTCATCCCTCCTGTTGCATGAAGGACCGCTTCGTCTTTGGCTTCTAGGAGCTTAGCCGCGATGTAGAGTAGGCCCATTCCCAGGAGTGCGAGGTTAGAAAGGCGACTGGAGCGCCTAAAAATCGCCGCAAGCAACACAAAGACCATCAGTCCGAACTGTAAGACGATGTACGGCCTGACGTCCTGAGCAAAACGCCAGAACAAGATCGTGCCGATCGAAGCCCCCAACATGGGGTAAGAGAGTGAAAGGCCCAAAGATTCAGCGAAGCGATCCGAGACGATCAGTAGAAATACGCTACAGAACAAAATCGTCATCGGAAGACGATCCCAAAAAAGTGTTTCCGGATTGGGATCCCAATGAAAGTAGGCCGATCCGGCAGCTGTCAGGAGCATGCCAGCCGAGAGCCAGAGTCCGGGGCGACGGTAGGCGAGGCTTAACTCTGGGGCATAAGTCTTCCATAGCATCCAGGCCACCACGACAAACGGTAGGTTCGTGAGCACGTTCCAAGCGTTCGGGATTCCTAGCCAGAGGCGAGCATCTGCAAACTGAAAATACTGTGGGGGATCGTTGACGGGCAGTTTGCCCCAAGCGACGAAGAAAAGAATAAGAACCGGGACCACAAAGGCCAGGAAAACCGAGCGGGTTGAGCGGGGCATGCCTATAGATTAGGCGAGCTTAGTGACAGTTCCAAGCCTGATAGCTTCGGAAAAGGTCGGCGATGGTGGGGTCGTCGTGAACGTCTTGGGCCGTTCCATCTGGGCTTGCCGATACTCCGACCGGGTCATGGATATTATTGGTCCAGATGTAGACCTGCTCCCAGCGTGGGCGTTTTTTGAGATGCTCGATAAGGTTTTTGTAGAGCTGCCTGCGGTTGAGTTCGTACTCGGCAAGACTTTCCGGATCACGGGGGAGCGACTCAATTCCACGGCCCCAGTACATTGAGTAGCGAAGGCTGGGTCCGACTCCAAACTCGCCCACCACCCATGAGAGTTGGGTCAAACGTGAAAGAGCACCTTCGCAGGTCCCTTCATGCCAGCTCCAGGCTCTCATTTGACGCGCGAGGGCTCGATCCAAACCGCGTCTGATTTGATCCTCTCCGCGGTGCACTTGGCTCCAGTCTTCGTAGACTGAAGGTGACATAAAATCGATCTGATCCAGAAGGTCTGCATAGGAGCCGCAGTCTTTTTGGGCCGCGATCCTCAGGGCTGCCATGTTGAGGCCAATCGGAAGCATGGGGCGACTCACTCCGGCCATATCGAGTCGCTCACGAAGCGCAAGAGCAGCAGAGGTCCAAGCTTCAGGATTGAGAGCGGTACTCAGCTCTTGCTCTGCAGAGAGCACTACCCGCACCGAGCCCACCGGCGCGTGGCCAATAGAGTCATTCCTGTTTCCGACCCACTCCACGAATTCCGAAAACAGCTGACTGATATACCGACTATCTGGCCTGAAGCGAGCGAGTCCTCGGGGAAAATTATTTTCAAAATCGAGGTGAGGCTTGAACTGAATTTCAAACCCGCGATTCCAGGCTTCATCTAAACACCGCGAAACTTCGCCCT
>JAGWZD010000383.1 GCA_018968995.1 Bdellovibrionales bacterium | reverse complement strand
CAGAGGTCTCGATCGCGGGACTCAGGGGTCACCGGAATATGTACTCGGAGGTCGCCGTACCAGGAGAGCGTTCCGGGGGGCAGTAGATCAGAGCGACCCACTTTGATGAACGGGTCTCTGAGTTTCGGGGTGTCACTCGGAACGCCTTGCCAGTTCCATCCGGCGGTCACACCAACCACCACACGCTTATCGACCGAGGAATTTAGGGTCAGATAGTTTCGTGTATCGAGAGCCGGATCACTCGGCGCGCTGCGACCCAGGTTAGGGCCATAAAAAATTCCAAAATAGTAGAGGCTCCAGGTGATGGACTCTGAAGCGGGTTCTGATCCCTCGCTGATTGAAGTGGAGCCGTGAGCAAAGGGCGATATCCCGATAAGCCCGAGTGCGAGAAGGATCCCTAAGATCGAACAAGATTTTTGGAGTGAGTTAGTCATGAGGCGGCTCCTTTAGGGAAGCAGCAGAGCAAGCCTCGTGCGCAGACGGCCTTTGTGGAGAAAAAAAGCCTGGAACGGGATCCGCTCCAGGCTTTTTACAGCAAGGTTTGAAAGATTTCGATTATGGCAATTTGGCTGAGAGGGCCAAGTTTGCTGTTGTCGTGTCCAGCGCAACGCGTGAGCCCGTAGAGAGCGTCAGCGATGGTTCAACTTTGAGCCATCGGGTTGCGCTCCAGGTCAGAGTGGGAATGAGCGCCGTCGTGGATTCTGCAAACGATAGAGCCGAGGCGCCATGTCGGTTGGTAGTGTCCATGTCGTAAACCAACGATGCCGAGAGTGTGGGCCGAATTTGGTAGTTAATACTAGGTTCGGTGAAAAGAACGAGTCTTTTTGCGCTGGCAGACCTTGAACTGCCGTAGATGTAGGTCTGGGCAAACGAGTAAAGTGACAGGCTCCAGCGGCTTTTGGCGATTTGGTATTCTTGCACCAACCCGAAACGAGCTTTGGTGATCAGGTTTGCCGCCTGGGCTGCTTCGCTTGCAGGAGCGTAGAGGCGAAGAAATCCGCCGAAGCTAAAATTCTTTCGTTCAATCAGAGAATAGTTGGCGATCGCTACATAAGGATCTAAAAGCGTGAGCGGTTCTTCACTTGCAGAGGGACTATAGCCAAAATTAAACGCAGCTGAAGTCGACCACCCTTGGTTCAATTTGTAGCCCAGAGCAAAGGTGTTTTGGGTGTTGATTTCTTCGACGTTTGACATTGTTTTCAGTGTTGGTCCAGCAATCGAAGTCGAGAGGCTGGCGCTCAGCCTTTGCTTCCAAGTGAGACTAGAACTGGCGGTGCTTTGGGCAACCGAGATCGACGAGGAAGAGGTCGTGCCTTTCACTCGAACGCTTGAGGACTTGGTCAACTCTGGTTCGTTTCCACGAGACTGTAGTCCAACGGGTTTTTTAGTAATCGTTGAGCCAGTGCTGGGCTTCTTACTCACCGTCCGTGAGCTCGATCGGCTTACTGGTTGAGTGGCTGATACTCGGCGAAAGGAGCTTGAATCTAGGCTCCGTTTGCTGCGAGGGAAAAGGGGTTCCGCTTGCGCGAAAGAGTGAGCAAGGATTCCGCTCACCAGAAACAAAACAGCGGCCTTTTTGAAGCGACAAACAGAGATCAATGGGAGAGTCATTTGTGGTACTCTTTTCAAGTCGTTAAATAGTTGCAACGCGCCATGTCATAGCCCAAGCAGGCGCCTCGGACAATAAAAAATAAAAACCCCGCAAAATTAAGCACTTAAGGCGCTAATCGTGCGGGGTTTTGAGATTCCCTGAAGCGGCTCAAGCCGCTGGAAGCTTATTGGGCTTTTAGTGTCGAGGCTGGCGGTTGCCGCGGTCTCCGCCACGACCCCCACGATCTCCACCGCGTCCGCCACCTTCGCCCGGACCGCGAGGCTCGCGGGGCACAAAGCCCTCAGGTAGAGGCAGAAGCACCTTGCGGGACAGGCGGATCCTACCAGCCTTATCCACTTCGATGACTTTCACTTCTACTTCATCGCCTTCTTTCATGTAGTCGGTGACATTGTTCACGCGCTCATGAGCGATTTCAGAAACGTGCAAGAGGCCATCTTGA
>JAGWZD010000382.1 GCA_018968995.1 Bdellovibrionales bacterium | reverse complement strand
TCGATCGATGGCCGAGTGGAGATGATCAAGAGATTGCTTGGTGATGATGGCCCCCATGTCCTTGCCCAGTTCAATAGAGCGAGCCTTTGCAACAATCTGCGGAATCAGAGCTTCACAATCACCCACTGCCAGAAGAACGCTTGCAGCCATACAGCGTTGCCCAGCGCAGCCTGTGAAAGAGTCGGTAATTCCACGAGAGGCCATATCAGGCTCAGCATCCGGCATGAGGATGATGTGATTTTTGGCTCCGCCTAAAGCCAGCACTCGTTTTCCATGTGCAGTTCCGCGCTCGTAGACCATTTTTGCCACCGGAGAGCTGCCCACAAAGCCCACCGCTGCAATTCCTGGATGATCGAGGATGGCTTCAACGGTTTCCCGTCCACCTTGGACAACGGTAAATACGCCATCTGGAAAGCCTGCTTCTTTTGCGGCTTGGGCTAAAAGAATCGAAGTGAGTGGGGTTTTGTCTGAGGGCTTCCAAAGAAAAGCGTTTCCAACGCCAAGGGCGATAGGAATCATCCACATCGGAACCATGGCAGGAAAGTTAAACGGAGTGATTCCAGCAACAACTCCGAGTGGTTCTCGGCGATACTCGCACCACACCCCGCGCGAGACTTCCATTCTTCCGCCCTCATCGAGGTTTTGCAGTGAGAGGGCGAACTCGAGGACTTCAACACCTTTCATGAGGCCCGCTTTTGCTTCGGCAGGAGTTTTTCCGCATTCTTCAGAAGCCTGGCCGGCAATCTTGTCGGCATCTCGAAGCAGAATCTCTCTGAACCGAAACAAAACTCCGCAGCGCTCTTTGAGCGCCGTTTTCGACCAGGTCTCGAATCCTTTTTGGGCAAGCTTCACGGCGGCATCAACGTCCTGGCGTGTGCTGTGGTGGAGCTTTCCGATTTCGAGCCCGGACCAGGGGCTAGTGATGCTACTCACCGGGCCGTTGCCTGAAACCCACTGGCCACCCATAAAGTTCCTGCAATCGATCTTCATCGTACTTGTCGCTGAGTTCGTCATACGTCTGGGGCTCCCAAAGCATCAAAGGGGGGAAATTGCCCAGATTTCACTCGGGAATCAAGCAAGATTCGCGGTTTTAGACGCGCCGCAATATCGAGCGGCTGTACCTAGGGCGTTTGAGAGGCTTGGAGCGCTTCGCGGATGAGTTTGGCGATCACAGAGCCCGAAATCTTCGCGTTTTTCTGGCGTTCAGGACATCCGTGATTGGGAACATGAACGAAAGTAAAGGGAATGCTGATGCCTGGTTGTGAGAAGTGCCGGGCAAGTCGATAGGCGGTGTTGTTGCAGACAAAGGCCCCGGCATCGTCCGAAAGGCTTAAGAGCGCCGACTCCTCAGTGCTCCAGCGAATCCGGTGAAACGCGCGCCTTACCGGGAAAGGCATCGCAACGGCCAGAGGGCCAACTTCGTCGATTTTCACTAGGTCGGGTTTCCCCTGTTCTCCGCGAGTGATGCCCGCATTATCAGGAAATCCGGGCGCATAGTCTCGGTTACGCCCCAGGGTTTCGAGCTTGATCTCACAAGAACCCTCGCCCACGGAGATTACCGCCGAGAGTTCAGAGGACGCTTGGATAGCCTTGGCAGTTTCAAGTGCGACGGTAGCGGCAAGGTCGTACACTGTGGGAAGCTCAAGGACTTTGACATCGTATTCAGAAGGCAGCAGCGAGGCAGCGATTTGCGCAGCATCTTTAGATGCGTTCTCAGGTGCGCCACCAAACGGATCAAAATGGGTGATGAGGATGCTTTTTCTGGGCTGAGGTTTTTCGGCGGAGGCCATCGTTGTAAAAAATAGTGTCAGGGCGAGAGTTCCTAGTGCAACCCCAGAAATTTCAACCTGACGTTTTATCAAGCGGCTCATCGAAGCTTGTGAGGGTTCACGTGGAGTGCCAAGTCCCAGGACTTCTTCGGTTAAACCTAGGGCCTTGTAAAACAGAAAGGCACTACCCTAGTGCTCAGAAAGTGGTCATCTGTCGAAACCTTGAGCAGGCTTGGATCCAAGCAGTTTAGGGTGAATGGTCGGGAAAAAGCCCGGCAATCTCGATGTCGGAGAGTTCTCTCCAGGCATTCAGAGGGAGCTCACCCAGATGAATCGACATCACGC
>JAGWZD010000027.1 GCA_018968995.1 Bdellovibrionales bacterium | reverse complement strand
TGGGGAGAAAGCCAGTGGATACAGCCTTATCCTGGCGCTGCTTTTGGTGACCTTGACCCGAGCCAGATTCTTGCTAATTTTTTTAAGATCCCAAGCGCTTACACCGACTACAGAGACAATTTGGCGCCATCTCTTGCACCCGTTGGTGCAGAGCCGGGTCTTGCCACAATTACAGAACAACTCAAAGACCACCTGATTGGGACGGGCTTTCATCGTGATGATGCCCTATTAGTGGTGATTGTCTTAGGGAACGGCGACGACACCTCAGGCAGAATGATTTGCCGGCGCTCCGACGGTTTTCAGGGTCCCTGCGATGCTGGAGGAATGGCTAGCGCTGGAACCACCATCACCAGCTGCGGGTCGCCCGCACTGCCCGCCTCACACGCCCCAGCGGGTTGCTCTACTGGAAGCTCTTTGGGCAGCTACTCCTCGACTTACGCCACTTCTGCCGCTCAGTCGGCACGAAACTATTACCGAACACAGATTCAATCCCTACGCACAAACCCCGCTCAAGTGGTCGTGCATGCCGCTGTGGCAACAGGCGGAACCTGTTATTCTCAAGATTCTTATACCGGGTATCAATACAGCCGTTTTGCTAGCGAGACGGGCGGCACCCAGCAAAATTTCTGCGCCTCACAGACGAGCGCGATGCTAAAAAATATCCAACAGTCGCTTGAAACCAAGCGACTGGACTTATTCACGGTTTACTTACTTACCGATGTTGAACCTGATGAGGCCACGATCGAAGTGGTACGATACCCGGGCGGAGACACCAGTCGTCCAGTGACGATCAGTAAAAGTGACACCAATGGATGGAGCTACGAGGGTAGAATTGAAAACCAACCGCGCGTAGTCACTGCTGCAGGAGTGGCCATGAACCGCGCCACCGGTTGGGCCGTACGATTAAACGGAACCGCGCGCCTGAAAGGAAATGACACCGCACGAGTGGTCTACAAGCCACGAGGCGGAGGATCTTAAGAACGACTCTGCAGACGCAAGATTCCGCGCCCTGTTAGCCCGATAACGCAAATCTCTCGCTTATTACTAGGTAATTGCCGAGCACGAACTTGGCGAAGGCCTAGCTCCGATAATCGCGTAATCCACTCCGGAATATGACGAGAGTGCTTCGGATCGTTCAGTTTAAAGGTGAGCACCGCACCCATCAACTCAGGCTTATACCGGAGCAAGAGCTGCTCTACATAAGGTAAGGAAACCCGCGCAGGCCCGTTGATATCGAGCACCACCCACTGAGCAGAAGACGGAAGATCTTTCTCATTCAAATCCGAAAATGCTTTTTTGACATGATGAAACCGTTTTTCACAACGAGGATCAGTCCAAACCACAGGACTCATGGCACCTGGATCAATGCCCCACACTTCTAAACCTCGAAGCAAAAGAGAATAAGATGCCCCTCCCGGAGCAGATCCTAGCTCTACCGCAGTATCTCCAGCAGCAAGCGGAAGACGTCCCCATCGGATGGCCTGCTCCAGTTTTAAAAAAGCACGTGATGGAGCCGACGTTGGAAGCTCCACCGGAATTTCCCCGCCAGGCCAGGGGTCATGCTCGCGCTGATGACGATGAAAACCCAGAAAAACCTTGGGCTTTTCTTTTGTCTCAAGAACAATCACATCTAAAACTAGCTCCTCGACTTTAGCCTCGAGGCCAGGATAGAAAATCTGCGGCGCTTGAATTCGTAGCCGACTCTCCAGCTCGCGAGCCACCACTCCAGAGATATATCCTGGAGGTTCTTCTCCTGGCACAAACTCACTGCGTTCCCAAACATGCAACCGAAGCAGCGAATTTTCGAATGAGCGAGATATCTCCTCAGCAGCTGTAATAATTTCGGGAACGGGATCTGAAGCGTCCACATTTCCAAGCGATACCCCGTAAGATCTGGCAAACACCGAGCGAAGCTGGAAATCTGGAGAAAGCGGGCTTCCCTCAAAATCTTTAAAAGTAATAAAACCAGGCCTAGAAAACGCAAAGCGAAGACGCGGATAATTGCGTGCCAACTCTTCCTTCAAGATGGCTTCAGAACCTGGTTGGCAGCAAATAAAAATAAAGGGTGAATTAAGATTCAACGTCGGGCACCGAACTAAAACTTCATCTCTGGTACCCATTCCGATACCGCGAGTTTTGCCTCCGTGGCCTTACGAATATCATCGATGCTTACCCCAGGGGCCCGTTCACGCAAAACAAGCCCTTCTGAAGAAACGTCAATCACGGCAAGTTCAGTGACAATTTTTTTTACACAAGAAACACCAGTCAGTGGGAGCGTGCACCGGCGAAGGATCTTACTCGATCCATCTTTTGCGACATGTTGCATGGCCACGATCACATTGCGAGCACCAGCGACAAGATCCATAGCCCCACCCATGCCCTTAACCATTTTGCCTGGCACCATCCAATTAGCAAGACTTCCGGTTTCATCTACTTCCATCGCGCCGAGAACCGTGAGGTCCACCTTTCCACCGCGGATCATGGCAAAGGAGTCGGCGCTTGAAAAAAAGGCCGCTCCAGGAATTGCGGTCACCGTTTCCTTGCCAGCATTGATGAGATCCGGGTCAACTTGAGTTTCTAAGGGATAGGCACCCATTCCCAAAAGACCATTCTCAGACTGAAGAACAACGGTCATCCCTTGAGGGATATAATTGGCAACTAAAGTGGGAATGCCGATCCCTAAATTGACGTAGTATCCGTCTTTTAATTCGCGAGCGATTCTCTGGGCGATTTGTTCACGTGTCAAAGCCATGAATTAAGTCTCCCTCACTGTGCGTCGCTCAATGCGCTTCTCGTAATTGCGTCCCTGAAAAATCCGATGCACGTAGATGCCCGGAGTGTGGACATGATCTGGATCAAGAGTCCCCACGGGAACTAATTCCTCGACTTCAGCGATACAGACCCGACCACAGGTTGCGATCATCGGATTAAAGTTTCGGGCCGTCTTCCGGAAAACGAGATTTCCCATGGCATCACCCTTCCATGCCTTCACGATCGAAAAATCTGCCGTGAGCGATCGCTCCAGAACATAGTTTCGACCATGAAACTCGCGCACATCTTTCCCATCAGCAACCACGGTACCGACTCCGGTAGGAGTATAGAAGGCTGGAATACCAGCGCCACCAGCACGAATCTTCTCAGCGAGCGTTCCTTGCGGGGTGAGTTCAATTTCAAGCTCTCCCGAAAGAACTAGCTGCTCAAAAAGCTTATTCTCACCCACATAGCTGGAAATCATTTTTTTGACTTGGCGCTTTTCAAGCATCAGGCCGATCCCGAATCCGTCAATGCCCGCATTATTCGAGATGCAGGTCAACCCGGTGATCCCCCTATCTACAAGAGCAGCGATTGAATTTTCTGGAATACCGCAAAGTCCAAATCCGCCCAACGCAAGAACCGCGTTATTCGGAATATCTTTGACTGCCTCAGCCGCACCACTCAGTACTTTATTAAATCCCATTAGCAGAGCTCCACGCACAACGCAGTGGCCTCGCCGCCACCAATGCAAATTCCTGCGATTCCCCTTTTTGCACCCCGATCTCTTAGGGCGGAAATCAGAGTTACTACAATTCGAGCACCACTGGCTCCAATAGGATGCCCTAGAGAGATCGCGCCCCCCCAGACGTTGAGTCGTTCATTCGGGATCTCTAATTCCTGCCTGGCGGCCATGGACACCACGGCAAAAGCCTCATTGACCTCGAATAGATCCACCTGTGAGCTCGCCCATCCTGCCTTCTTCAGCGCTCGTCGCATGGCTTCAGCAGGAGCTGTGGTAAACCATTCGGGATCTTGAGCAAAAGCTCCACTAGAAACCACTCGAGCCAAGGGCTTGACTCCGAGTTCTTTCGCTTTTCTCTCGCTCATCAAAACCACTACAGCAGCGCCATCGTTTAGGCTTGATGCATTCGCGGCTGTCACGGTGCCCGACTTATCAAACGCGGGCTTGAGCGTCGCGATCTTATCGAACTGAACTTTCGACGGACCTTCGTCGCGATCCACCACCACGTCGCCACCCTTGCCAGAAACAGTCACTGGAGCGATCTCAAATTTAAACTTCCCAGTTTTTTCAGCTTCCTGTGCACGTTGATAGCTCTGAATAGCAAACGCATCCTGTTGCTCGCGGGTAAATTTCCATTCGCGTGCACAAAGCTCTCCACAATTTCCCATGTGCTGATTCTTGTAAGGATCCCAAAGACCGTCATGAATCATGGTGTCGACCATCTGCTGGTGTCCCATCCGAGCTCCGGTGCGAGCCGAAGGGAGAATATAAGGAACGCGGCTCATACTCTCCATTCCACCGGCTACGACCACCTCTGATTCTCCAAGCTGGATGCTTTGAACGCCAAGCATGATGGCTTTCATTCCGCTGCCGCAAACTTTATTGATCGTGAGGGCTGGTACCGACTTCGGCAATCCCGAAAAAATCGAGGCTTGCCTCGCTGGAGCCTGCCCGATGCCGGTCTGGAGCACATTCCCCAGGATGACCTCTGAAACTTGTTCCCCTGAAATTCCAGCACGTAAAAGGGCACTCTGGATGGCCGCCGCAGCCAATTGGGGCGCAGCCAAGCTAGATAGTGATCCCTGGAAACTGCCAATCGGAGTGCGTGCAACAGAAGCAATGACCACAGAGGACATAAACCATTCTCCTTTTTTCGAGACCTGGATGGTGTTTAGTTCTTTTTCCGGAAAAAACCAATTCGGAATCCGAGCGAAATTGTCATGACACAGTGCCTGAAGTCGTGTGGAATTTTCATCCCGGATATGTCAAAACCTCGAACATGAGTCGCGTGTTTTGCTCTTCAAAAAAAGTCTGCTCACTTTTTCTCCTTTTGCTGTCTAGCTGGAGTGCTGCGCAAGCCAGCGTCGTTGCCCCTCAGAACCTTCCCGACCTCGTGGAGAAAGTTCTTCCTGGGGTTGTGAATATCAGTTCAACAACGGTCAGCCATACAGACATCCCCATGGGGATGGAGGATTTTTTTCAATTCTGGGGCATCCCTCGCGAGCGGAAACAGTCTTCGCTGGGGTCGGGCTTTATTATTAATGCCGAACAGGGCTGGGTTTTGACCAATGCTCACGTCGTCAGAAATGCAACCGAAGTTCTGGTAAGCATGATCGACAAAAAGACTTTTAACGCAAAAATTCTTGGAATTGACGCGAAACTGGATCTCGCTCTTTTAAAAATCTATGATTCGAATCGGAAAGTTCCCGCTGGCCTCAGTCAAGTTCCTTTTGGCGACTCTGACAAGGTTCGTATCGCTGAGCCAGTTTTTGCTGTAGGAAACCCCTTTAGCCTCCAACACACGGTCACCGTCGGTATTATCTCAGCAAAGAACAGAACCATTGGGATCGGCCCTTTAGATAATTTTCTGCAAACAGATGCCTCGATTAATCCAGGGAACTCGGGCGGACCTCTTTTTAACCTACGAGGAGAAGTCATAGGTATAAATACCGCGATTTTCTCTCGGACAGGTCAGAGTGGCGGACTAGGTTTTGCCATTCCCTCGAACGAGGCCAAAGGGGTCATCGATGACCTCGTTCGTTACGGACGAGTGCCTCGCCCCTGGCTTGGCATTCTTGCCGAACGCCTCACCCCGGCCCTAGCCCAATATTATCAACTCAAGTCGGATAAAGGAGTGGTGGTTTACAATCTCGTAAAACGTGGACCTGCAGACCGGGCAGGGCTAGATGTCGGGGACATCATTATTTCAATCGATGGATCGACTATCCTTGAACCTAACGATGTCGAGCGGGCAATCAACAAGAAGGCCCCAAATTCGAATGTCACCATTCGACTTATAAGAGGGTCAAAAACCCTAGAACGCCAAGTACTCATGACTGAGCTGCCCCAGCGGGAACAGCTCCCTCAAGGTACGCTTTAAAAGGACTAGATCATGAAAGAACGCCGGAAATTGACTCAGTCTTCATGTTCACCTCTGCCTCACGACTTTACAAAAATGCTGACAGAAGTGTTTTCAGCGAACTTCTCTCAAAACATCGAAAAGCTGGAAGGCAATGCTGACCTTCACTTCAGAGCAGAGGGCGAAATCTACTCCGACGAGGTCGTGGTTCGAGTCTCCCTAACAGAACAAGGGAAACTCCAAGCCACAACCGTCCACGCTAGCTGTGATTTCGACCCTAAAGCGAGCTCACCCACGGTAGAGGATCTCTTAGCGATCGCTGTCGACGCAATTGGGGACGTATTTGCGGCCTTATTTGAGGCGAAGCCAGACACCGATGGAAAATCCCCTCTTCTTGCTTCAACGCTCTCGGCGTTTAGCGGCATCCCATTTCAGTGGACTGAAACTGAGGTTTCTAAAAGAAAGATTTATCTCAAGGTCGACAAATCAAACCCGGTACTCGAGCAGGCTGCTGACGATTGGCTCGCAAAGAATGACCCAGAGTTTGAGCGTAAACTGAAAGAGGCAGAACAAGAGGCAGAGGCGCTTTTCGTCTTGCCCCCAAAAAAAAGGGGCAAATCCGACTCAGGACTACACTAGATCAGACTGCCCCTAAAAAGCCTCTGTATCGTCGTCGAAGTCGCGCTTGATGGTGTCGATCACCACATCACCGTCGCCACCTTCGCCTTCGAAATCATCAATACTCTCGTCTAAATCTAGATCGCGAATCACTTTCGCAAACTCTTTGTCGTTTGCGAGATCATTGCGAATCGCTTCAAGGTACTTTTCTGGATACTTTGCGACTAACTCTTCGATGTAAACGTTGAGCTTCCCTTCGCGAAGGATCACTTCCTTACGCTTAATTTTTCGCCAATTTTTGATGTAATGAAGGCGGCAATAACCGGCGGTGGTACCAAGCCCCTCGCAGGCCACCTCACGACAAACAGACTCTGCACTCGGATCAATCGAGCCACGCCCTGAAAGTCGGGCCGTCACTTTTTGAACCGCTGCTGCAGCTGCAACCGCTGCGGAATTCTTGGCGCCGATGGCCTTGCCCTTCACTGCTGACACCACTGCTGCGCTCGTGCTCGTTTTAGATTGACCCTTCAGGGGTGACTTTGCGGCAGTCTTCGCACCCATAACTTTTTGGGCTACCGGCTTTGCGGACTTGCTCTCCTGAGGTGCCTTGCCCTTAGTCTTGGCTTTCGGGGCAGCAGGCGCGGCTGCCTTAGCTTTCGTTGCGGGCGCGGGCTTAGCCTTCCCCCGGATCGCGGAGAAGATTGCCTTGATCCCACCCTTAGTGGGGCCGGACTTCGCAGGATTTTTTGAGGGGCCCTTTGCTGGATTCTTTTTACGAGTATTCGCCATATGTTAGGCTCAAGTGGGTGCCACGAGCCATGAACAGGGTCAAGAGTAAAGCCACTTCTGAAGTGCAACTTATCGGTCGATTTTCTCAGGAATCTCGGTGGAGAGCCTTAGGTCCAATAGACCTTCATTTTCACGGAGCTTTTGGAATAGACCTGATGTCGGCCACAGCGGAGCAGCTCGATCGGTTGGCCGAGCAACTATACTGCAAGGGGGTCGCCGGATTTCTTCCGACGACGCTTTCCGCGTCGAATTCTGAGATCGAGGCGGCGCTGGGAACTTTAGGCACTTGGATCGAAAACAAGCACGAAGTTGGCCCTAAAAAGGGCGAGGCTTTTCCTTTGGGTATCCACCTCGAAGGTCCGTTTATCTCGACCGCATGCTGTGGGGCGCATCCGGCTGAAAACCTGATTCGTCCCAGTCTCGACATTTTGAAGCACTGGTACAAACTCTCGCGAGGATCTCTCGCAAAGGTCACGATTGCGCCAGAGACTTCAGACTGGGCCGAAATTCGAAAAATTCTTCAATGGGCTAAGAAGCAAAAAATTTGTGTCAGCATTGGCCACTCCCAAGCCAGCGCTGATTTAGCGGTTCGTACGATTCAATCCGGGGCGACCTCGGTGACTCATGCGTGGAATGCCATGCCGTTTCATCATCGCAACCCTGGCCTTCTCGGAGCAGCCCTCGGTACCCCGAACGTGTTTGTTGAAATCATCCCAGATAATACTCACGTCTCCGACCACGTGGTGGAGTGGACCCTTCAGCTTCATAGAAAAGGGGTTTGCTTTGTTTCGGATGCCGTCCCGGCCGCGCACTCTCGACAGTGGAGCTCGTTCGGTCCCCTTCGAGTTCGGGTGGCCGATGGCGCCGGACGTACCCAGAACGGAGCGCTTGCGGGCGGCGGAAGCACCTTATTTGAAACCTTCAAGGGCTACTGGAAGCGACGGCGTCAAACGTCTCAGTTGGGGTCCATGGAGTTTGTTGAAAATCTGATTCACAGCTTAAGCGAGTGGCCGCTGCAATCGCTTCCTTCGGGGGCGCGCTGGCGAGCGAAGCTGAGGCAAACCCACATTTTTGAATATAAACTGGGGCAAAACGCAACCATTCATCCCCTTCCGGTGTCGGGCTCCAGAGCTCCAAAACGGATAAAATCCTGAATTGACGCAGAGATCCCTTTCCGGCTAAGGTGCGGCGTTCACGGCCCATCGTCTTGGAGAAGTCTCGCAAGACCGGTGGCCTTTGGGATGAGCGGGTAATGAAACTTTTTCTTCACGAAATCAGCGAGTTGGGTACTGAAATCCAATTCTCCGATAAGGACAAATGGGCCATGGACTGCGTCTGTTCGGTCGACGAACGGTTCGAGGGCCAGCCTGTATTGTCCAGTCGTCCGCTTCTAGGGCAGCTCACCCTTCGACGAGTCGACGGGGTCGTCGTGGTTCAAGGCAATATGAACACCGAGGTTCAGCTCATTTGCAGTCGATGTGCGGCTCCTTACCGAATGAAGTGTGCCCCAACGATCTCGGCTCTTTACTGCCGGGATCCTCAAATGGCCGGGATCGCCCATATCGAGACTGACAAGCAAGGCCGCGCGACTGGGAAAGTAGCTGGCAAGTTGAGTGGACATGCCCGCCATGCTCACGACTTTGCGGGCGACGGCCAGACCAATCAAGATCTAGACATCACTTATCTCGCAGAAGATGAAATCGATTTATCGACTGTATTACTTGAGCATCTTCAGCTGCAGATTCCTTTTCAGCCTCTCTGCAATGAGGCATGCAAAGGAATCTGCGCGAATTGCGGCGCGGACCAGAATCGAGGCCGCTGCGCATGCTCCAAGATTCAACCCACTAGTCCTTTTTCAGCTTTGAAGAACCTTCGTATAGGGGCTTCAAAAAACTAATTTTTTTTTGATAAGGAGAAACCATGGCAACACCAAAAAAGAAGATTTCAAAAAGCCGTCGCAACATGCGCCGTTTTGCAGCTGGCAACAAGCTGGCTGCTCCAACGGTAGTCACCTGCCCCGCTTGCAATGAGCCCACCCGGCCTCATCGCGTCTGCGCATGCGGAAACTACGCAGGCAAGGCCGTAAAAGCACCCAAGGCCAAGAAGACCCAACTGGCTGCCAACTAACCAGGAATGGCACAGCTCATCTTGGATGTGATGGGGGGCGATAAGGCTCCTCAGTCCATCCTTCAGGGAGCCGTTCTTGCCCTGGAAGACCTAAAAAAGCGCGGCGCTGAACTCATTTTGGTGGGCGACAGAACCGCTTGCGATCGACTCTTGAAAATGCGTCGATTCGCGCCTTTGTTGCGCGCTCTGAATCACCCTGAATCAGGCGTGCGATGGGAAACGGCGACCGACCAGATCGACATGCATGACTCGATCAAATCTTTGCGCCAGAAACCTCAAGCTTCTATCAACGTGGGCTGCAGACTAGCCGCCGAAAGCTGGAAAAAAGGAAACCCAAGCGCATTCATCAGTGCGGGTCACTCTGGCGCCATGATGGCCTCGGCGCTGATCAACATGGGTCGACTCAAAGGTGTTGAGCGACCAGGCATTGCTGTCACACTTCCAACCCTCAGCGCCGATGGCTGCGTAGTCATTGACGTGGGGGCCAATGTGGATTGCAAGCCTGAACACCTTCGTGATTTTGCTGTGATGGGCGCTCTTTACGCGCAGGTCGACCGTCAGTCTCCAGGACTTCCGAAAGTCGGTATTCTTTCGAATGGCGAAGAGCGAAGCAAAGGAAACGAGCTCACACGTGCAGCGCTTACCCTGATTGATGCGCTTCCTCATTTCAGCAAAATTGCCCGTTTTCAGGGTTACGCCGAAGGAAAAGAGATTTTTAAAGGCATCGTCGATGTGGTGGTCACCGATGGGTTCGTGGGGAACGTTGTCCTAAAGTCCGTTGAAGGACTTGGATCGGCTGTGGTTCAGATCCTTAAGGAAGGAGCTAGAAAAAACCCGATGGCTTCTATGGGGCTTCTTTTAGCAGCACCTATTTTTCATGGCCTAAAAAAGCGCCTAGACTACGCTGAGTATGGAGCAGCACCATTACTGGGAGTCGCCGGATATGCCTTTATTTGCCACGGCCGTAGCAATCCTAAAGCCATTCGCAGTGCTTTGATTCGTGCTCACCAGGCGCTTGAGAAGAAAGTAGTCGAAGGCCTTGAAACTGCCTTACTTGAGAATCTTCCAAACTAGGAGATAGGTTCGACGATGAAAAAAACCTCGCTGTACTCAAGTCGCATTACTGGAACAGGTTCTGTCTTTCCAAAAAAGATTATGTCCAATGACGAGATCTCTAAACTCGTGGACACGAACAATGAATGGATTCTAGAACGCACCGGAATCCGCGAGCGGAGAATCGCAGCGCCAGGCGATCCTCACGAGACGAATTCGGCCATGAGCGCTCGCGCATCGCTCATGGCCCTCGACATGGCCGGAAAGACCGCTGCCGACGTAGACCTGATTGTGTATGCGACCTGCACGCCCGACACATTGGTTCCCTCCGCGTCGAGCTATCTACAGCATCTGTTAGGTGCAAAGAACGCTGGGGTAATGGATGTGAATGCCGCTTGTTCGGGCTTTCTCTATGCGCTCACTACCGCCGACATGTTCGTACGCGCGGGCCAGAAAAAATGCGTTCTAGTCATCGGAGCCGAAGTCCTGAGCTCGTATGTCAACTGGCAGGACCGTGGCAGCTGTATTTTGTTTGGCGATGGCGCTGGCGCTGTCGTCATTGAACGAACCGATTACGAAAATCCTTCTCGAATCTACTCCAGCCACCTCGGCGCTGACGGTCAATTTACTGATCTCATCATCTGTCCTGCTGGTGGATCAAAGCAGCCTGTGACTGCGGAGGTTATTGAAAGTGCCGGCCATAAAATTACTCTGAAAGGCCGCGAAGTCTTTAAGGTCGCTGTAAAAACTTTAGCAGATTATGCGACCGAGGCTCTCGATTCCAATGGCTTTAAAATATCCGATCTCGACTGGTTCATCCCGCATCAGGCTAATCTACGAATCATAGAAGCCGTGGCGAATCGACTCGACTTCCCGATGAGTAAAACGCTCGTGAATATTGAGCGCTACGGAAACACCTCTGCGGCAACGATTCCCACCATGCTGGACGAGGCTGTTCGCGACGGCCGCATTAAGAAGGGACACCTTTTGGTGATGGATGTCTTTGGAGCAGGTCTCACCTACGGTTCAGTCTGCCTCCGGTGGTAAGAACTTAATGGGAGAGTTTATGACACACAAAAACCAATGGATGGCTCTTTTTCCAGGGCAAGGAGCCCAAAGCGTGGGAATGGGAAAAGAGCTTTACGAAAACTTCCCGGTGGTTCGCCAGACCTTTGAGGAGGCCTCAGACTCCATAAAAAAGGACCTGAAAAAGCTCTGTTTTGATGGACCTGAAAGCGAGCTAACTCTGACTGAAAACACTCAGCCCGCGTTGGTCACAGTATCGATTGCTGCCTTTCGAGTCGCTCAATCAGAGACTGGCTTCTTTCCGTCAGTGGTCGCCGGGCACTCTTTAGGCGAGTACTCCGCGCTAGTGGCTGCGGGAGCTCTTTCGCTACCGACAGCTGTACAGTGGGTACGTGAACGAGGAGCGTCGATGCAACGGGCTGTACCCGCAGGCGAAGGCGCGATGGCTGCCGTGATGGGTGGCGATTCCTGGATTGATGCTCTTTGTGAGAAGGCCACTGCATCATCGAAACTCAAGCGCGGACGGCGAAACGACTCCGAGGATTCAGTCTCAGTAGAGGCTATTGTTCAGCCTGCGAACTTCAATGCCCCAGGACAAATTGTGATCGCTGGCTCAAGCGATGCTGTGAGTGAGGCCATATCTCTCATAAAAACGGATCCTGAGTTCAGTGGTGGAAAAGCCATCCCGTTAAATGTCAGCGCCCCTTTCCATTGCCGACTCATGGAACCCGCGCGAAAGAGAATGGCTGAGATTTTTGCTGATTCCTCAGCGCAAGCGCGCCCCGCTCAGCTTAAATGCCCCTATGTTCCCAACCGAACAGGACGAATGACTCAAGAGTCGGGAGTGATCTTAGACCTTCTTATTGAACAGGTAGACCACCCCGTTCTCTGGAAACAGTCCATGGCAGCGATGCTGGAATCGGACTTTGGTGTTGGAGTGGAATTTGGGCCCGGCAAAGTCCTTCAGGGGCTAGCGAAACGAATCAGCCAAGCTCTATCTAAGCCCTGCACCGTTCACACATTAGGAGACCTCGGAGGCCTGACAAACCTTCAGTCCGCCTGGAAACCCTAAAGGAGCCAACACATGTCAGAACCCAACAAAAAACACCTCGCATTGGTCACAGGAGCCTCTCGGGGAATAGGCGCATCGATCGCCAGAAAGCTTGCTTCTGAGGGCTTCCATGTTCTGGTGAACTTTGCCTCAAGCCAGGAAAAGGCCCAAAAAGTGGTGGATTCCATTATTACGGCTGGAGGAAGCGCAGAGCTCTGCGGTTTTAATGTTGCCTCATCACAAGCCGTCGACGAGGCCATCGAACGAGTCACCAAGGCCTACGGAGTCCCTGTGTCTGTTCTGGTCAATAACGCCGGGATCACTATTGATGGTCTCCTCGCGCGCCTCAAAGACGAAGATCTAGACAAGACCCTCGATATTGATCTCAAAGGCGCCATCTACTGCACGCGGGCCGTCAGCAGGGGCATGATGCGCGCGCGTGCCGGCAGCATTATTCAGATCTCTTCGGTTATTGGCGAAATGGGGAACGCGGGCCAGAGCGCCTATTCCGCCGCCAAGGCGGGCCTCATTGGCTTCACGAAGAGCGTGGCAAAAGAGCTGGGAAGTCGTGGAGTTAGGGCCAATGTCCTCACTCCAGGATTCATCGCCACAGAGATGACTCAGGACTTGACGGAGGCCCAAAAAGAAGTAATGCTACGCAACATTCCGCTGGGATTTGTCGCAGAACCAGAGGACGTGGCAAACGTTGTCGCGTTTCTTGCTTCTTCGGCAAGCCGCTACATCACCGGACAAGTGATCGGAGTGAACGGCGGACTGTATATCTGACTCCATCACACCTTCGCGGGTGAGATAAGTCAGTAAAGCCCCTCTGGGGCCCACCTTATTTTTTGGAGATGAA
>JAGWZD010000381.1 GCA_018968995.1 Bdellovibrionales bacterium | reverse complement strand
CGACATCTCGAATCATCGACAGGGAAGTATTTATTCGATGTCGGACCTTAAACATATCTCGAAGCACTTCCTTGGGCCCATCTTGATGATCGAAGTTGTGCTCCAGACGTTGCATTTGTTCTTTCATTTCCGTCAAAAGACCCAACAACTCTTCGTGGAACAAAGCTAAAATCGATAGACCTTCGTCGACGCCTTTTTCTTCGAGCTGTTCTTGCAGATCGAACCACCGCTCGGCAAGCTCCAGATCCTCGGCGGTTTGTGCGCTCTTCTCTTGAAAGCCTGATTGCGAGAAAAGAAAATCGCGAATCGCATCGCAGTCACCAAGAATTCGAAATGCCTCGTTTACCAAACCCATTCGCTCTAAAGAGGCCTGCCTTGCCGCCTCTGAAGCGCGAGCAAATCGATCCGGGTGCAAGGCTCGACTGAGTAATAAAAAACGCTTCTGAAGGTCACTTCGACTCTGACCGAATCGCCTCGAAACCTGGAAGACTTCGAAAGGATCCCGGACGGCCCCTGGAATTAGAGGTTGAGGAGTCCCACACTCACCACAAGCGTGTGGGGCAAGATCTCCAGACAGATGTGCACCACAGTGCACACAGCCGTTAAGCTGAGAAACTGGAACCGCAACCACAGGTTCGCTTCGCATTAGGATTTTTAAACACAAAGCCAGTGCCATTTAGACCGTCGGTAAAGTCGAGCTCTGTGCCGGCAAGGTAAAGATACGACTTAGCATCGCACACCACCTGCACGCCATCTTTCTCGAAGATCTTATCGCTGGCTGCGATCGGCTGTCCGTCAAAACCAAGCTTATAGCTCATTCCTGAGCATCCGCCTCCGACCACCATTACTCGCAAATGGGACCCCACAGCGGTGGGATCGTTGGCCTGAATTCGCTTAATCTCTTTCACGGCCTTGTCAGTAATCGTTAAAGAGGTTGGCTTCGCTGCCGGAGTTCCTGCTGAATTCTGATTTTCGCTGCTTGGAGTTTGCATAGCGTCGGTCATGACTTTTTCTCCCCATCATTTTTTTTGATGTAGTCCTGGATCGCTGCTTTGATGGCGTCTTCAGCAAGCACCGAACAGTGGATCTTAATCGGAGGAAGCGAAAGCTCCTCAACGATATCGGTGTTCTTAATCTGAAGCGCCTCCTCGACGGTCTTACCTTTCACCCACTCGGTGGCCAAAGATGAGCTTGCGATCGCGCTTCCACAACCAAAGGTTTTAAACTTGGCATCGGTAATGACTCGGGTCTTTTCATCCACCTGAATTTGAAGCTTCATCACATCGCCGCACTCAGGGGCGCCTACAAGCCCAGTACCCACATCTTTGGCACCCTTATCGAGTGAACCGACGTTCCTGGGGTTCTCATAATGATCAATCACTTTTCGAGTATATGCCATAAACTACTCCTCAAGTTCCTTAGTGATGTCCTGTCCAAACAACAGATTTTAAATCAACGCCCTCTTTCACCATTTCATAAAGAGGCGAAAGTTCTCGAAGCTTTTTCACCGTGGCTACCACCCGCTCAATAGCATAATCGACTTCTTGGTCGGTGGTATTACGACCCACACTGAAGCGAATGCTCGAATGAGCAAGCTCATCGCCCACGCCAATGCTCTTCAGAACATACGAAGGCTCAAGAGAAGCAGAGGTACATGCCGATCCACTGGATACGGCAAGTTCCTTAATTCCCATCATCAGCGATTCGCCCTCTACATAAGCGAAGCTCACATTTAAGTTATGAGGCAGTCGCTCGGTGGGGTGCCCATTGAGATGGACCTCATCGATTCGGTCGCGAATCGCATTCCAAAGCTTATCTCGGAGGCGCTTCGAGTGTTCGTAATCTAAACTCAAACGAGCTCGGGCAATTTCAGCGGCTTTACCGAAACCCACAATGGCTGGCACGTTCAAGGTTCCTGATCGCATTCCTCTTTCGTGACCACCGCCATGAACTAAAGGAGCCAATCGAACTCGAGGGTTGCGTCGGCGCACGTAGAGAGCGCCCACACCTTTAGGTCCGTACATTTTATGTGCTGTCAATGACAAGAGGTCGATTCCCATTTCTTCAACATTCACGGGAATTTTTCCACACGCCTGGACTGCATCCGTATGAAGCAGTACGCCGTGTGCTTTGCAAACTTTACCAATCTCA
>JAGWZD010000380.1 GCA_018968995.1 Bdellovibrionales bacterium | reverse complement strand
TTATTGGTCTGAGGTTTTAAAAAAAATCTCACAGGAAATTAAAAAACGGGGTCTAACTCCGGCTTTGTGCGATGGTCTTCATCAGCTTGGCGAATTGCTGGCCGAGAAGTTTCCGCGGCAATCAGACACGATTAATGAGTTGAGTGATGAGCCCAGAATTAAAACCTAAAACACGATTCCCCTGGAGTCGTATCCGTTTAGAGGCATTATGCTTGCTTCTCATTGGAGCCACTCTCGGCGGTGTTTTCGCTGTACTCACTGTGCGGCGTACGTTCGATCTATTTCTGTTTGGGGCAGCTGATGGAATCTGTATATCTTTGATGATCATCCTTTACCGCCTCTACCGTTATGAGGGGTTTTTACGAACCAGCTCAAAGAGATACGGCTTCCTGGTAAGAGTTCTGGTTAATTTCTTAGTGTATTCAGCCTGTTTCTTCTCAGGAAGCGTACTGGGTCGTTTGATTTCAGCGAGAAACTGGCTTCCTGTTTTCGACGGTCAATTCTTCGCTTCAGTGGGCTTCATGCTGTTTGTAGTTCTGATGGTTTCATTTTTCCTCGAGATGAACCGCTTGCTGGGACCACGGGTGCTTCTAAATTTTGTGCGAGGAAATTATCGGCAGCCAGTAGAGGAAGATCGAATTTTTCTTTTTGTGGATCTTGCTAATTCGACGGCTCTTGCTGAAAAGTTAGGGAACGCCCGCTATATGGCGTTTCTAAATCAATTTTTTCAACGACTCGCTCTTGCCTCTATGGCAACGGACGCAGAAATCTATAAGTACATAGGAGACGAGGCAATATTAACCTGGAAAAACACTCCAGCAGATATGGATCTCAGTGCCGCGCGGTGTTTCTTTCTATTCGATCAGTACATTCAGGAAAGTAAAGACGAGTTTCTCAAGACTTATGGTGTGGTCCCACAGTTTCGTGGGGCGATACACGAGGGTGTAGTGATCGTAGGTGAGCTGGGGAAAGAAAAGCTAGAGATCGCATTTATCGGAGATGTGGTGAACTCTACCGCGCGTCTCATGGATTTGGCTCGTGACGGCGATCATCAGCTAGTGGCAAGTGAGCATTTCTTAAAGGAAGTCGCCAGTGGCGAGGCATTGCTGATTCCCGATGTGGGCACAGTGAAATTGAAGGCCTTGGGGGTCTTTCGTTTGCGTGGAAAAATTAAGCAAACCCGAGCTTATGCTTTGGAGCGACAGGATATTTCGATTTAATTTCAGCTTTGCTTTTAAAATTAAAAAAAGGGGCCAGGCTCTCGCCCAGCCCCCCTACTAACTAGAGCCACTTATTCAGTAGGCTTTTCTTGTTTCACTTTTGCTTTCTCTTCAGAGGCGATGGCGAAAGCGTCATCCAGGCTTTTCTCTGCCCGTCGGGTCTGAACATAAGCGCCGTTCACGTACTGGCCCTGGCCGGTGTAGCGCTCACCTGGCAATCCGGCTTTGACTCGAGCAGCACGCATATCACGAAGGCAGCTTTTCTGGTGCTTCTCGGTAAGCTTCAGCTGCTCTCTTAGGGTATCGTTATATTTGCGTTGTCCCGTTAGTCGGTCGAGAAATTTTTCAGTTCGGACGAATCGAAGCTTTCCGTCCTTGGTGACTCCAAACTCCTCCTGAATCTGAGAAGCGGGTTTGAGGTTGTCGATTTCGGGAATGTCGATGACTTTACCAGAGCCGCCGAGTCGTGGGTCGGAGAGTTCTTCGCGGCAACGCTCGAGGTCATCATTCGAGTGAGCGAGCTTCACTTCAAGGTCATAAGCCGATGCCGCAAGTTTACGCAGTTCGGCGTCTGCTTCTGTTTTCTGCTCAATCACTACTTCGCGATTTTCATTGATTCCGATGGTGGCGCCTTGGATCTCACCCTTTTTGTCGAGTTTGGACTCATCGAGCTCTTTCACTTTGTAGGGATTGGCGCAGCCAAAAATGAGTAGGCCCGAGATGAGGACGAGCGCGTTTTGGATTCTCTTCATAAATTCTCCTTTGAGTATGGAATGTCGAAAAAGTTTAGCGTGAAGGTTCACGGATTTAAAACGAAACTCCATTTTCGGTTTGGCGATGGGCAAAAAGGGATCAGCGTCACCAGGTGTTTATAAAAACAATTGTAAAATCAGGTACTTATATGAAGAAAAAAAAGCACATAAAGGCTTGACCGACCAAAA
>JAGWZD010000379.1 GCA_018968995.1 Bdellovibrionales bacterium | reverse complement strand
TAATTTTTGGAAATTGAGTTTGATTCATACTTTAAAGCTCCAAAGTCATTGTCGCACCACCGCCCCACAGTCTGCCCCCTACAGTGTACCCCGGCGCTCCAATCTTGGAACTTGTCAAAGTTCCAAGTTCGTCTCCCGGACTCTTTGAAACACTTTGGGTGAGCAAGTGCTGATAGGATGCGTGTAAATCAATTTTCATAGGTGTTGACCAACCCAAGAATGAATTTCTCTTCCATCCCACACCAGCTGACACGATGTGTTTTGAGGGATCAAGGTAATTGCCAGAGTCCGAGGGTAGTGTGGAAAACATGGATGGTCGATAAGCGTAGCCCAATCGAACAGTGGTGGATCTCAGCTCAATTTCCTCAGCGATTCTCGGAATCCAAATATTTCTCAGCGGAAGAGAGGGAAGTGTTGATGGATTAATCAAAAACGGCGCCCCAGGGCAGCCATCACAATCTTTTGTAGGGTTTTGAATGGAGAGTGCCGGTGACTTGAATTTTGTCCAGTTTTGAAAATCCAGCTGTGCCAAGAGTCTACCCCGGCCTCCGTGTTTCCACTGGAGACCGGTCTCCAAAGTCAGTGGGTCATAGAACATGCTACTGGCAGCTCCGAACCGAATATCGAGAGCCGCGAGTGATCCGAAAGCACGCGCACTGGATTCAAATGAGAGATTTGCTTGGGCATTATTGGGCATTCGCACGACCTGTCCCAGACTCCAGCTTCCCGTTTCCCATGGGGCTTTCTCTGAGGTGAGAAGCCAGCCCAGATTGGGAGAGGTTTGGGGTTTAATACTGGCCGAGACGCGCATGGAGCTGGTGGAACCGGCGGTGGTTTGGAGAAAGGCTGTTCCTTTCGCGGTGATTCCATAACCGACATGAAGTCCTAAACCGAGAGAGAATCTTTGGGAGAGCCGTGCTCCAAGAGCAAGTTCAATTTGGGGGCGTTGTCCTCTGGCTCGGTAGAGGACATATTCTGGAATGTACGATTCACCTGTGTCGGTAAATCCTAACGGATCAAAAGGAGTGAAAAGAGTGATGCCAGCGCTCAGTTGATGGTGTCTCTCAGACAGCAGCGCTGCGGCCCCGATAGTCTGACCCAGGACAGATCTGTAGTTTTCATCTACCGATCCTGTTTTTACTTGGTCGGAATTAAACTTGTTTTCGATGGTGATATTTTCGATCGGCTTAAAACTAGGATCCATGAAGATCCAGCCGTAGCCTAAGCTCAGTTTTTTGCCTGCGGCTTCCGGAAGTCCCGCCGGATTGGAGTAGGCTGCAAAAGAGTCAAACCCAAAGGCCGTGCTCGCCCCAGCGAGAGCAGCTGTGCGAGATCCAAACCCAAAATCGCCGATATTTGCGGTCGCACTTTCTGGTGCAATGAGCGCCGCAACCAAAAAGAACGTCAAGTTTTTGAGTGGCACAGGGACCTTCTAGCCCTAGTCCCGGGGGCTGTCGAGCAGAGCTTCTCTGTCAGACAAGAGGGTGAGACACTAGAAGAACTGCAGGGGGCCTGATCATGAAAAAGCGCATCACGATTTTGGTAGGGGTTTTGGTCCTGGTTTTATTCCAGGGGGCGACAGCTTGGGCGAGATCTCTCCAGGGGATTCAAGTCCAGATTGAACCAGTAGTGGGGTACGAGCGTGCTTACAAGCCACAACCCCAGCCCCATACTAAAATGCGATTTTTATACGGGGTTCGGGCGAGTGCTGGATATTCGTACCTTTCTGCTGAGATTGAAGCCTCTAGAGCCAGTGACAGCGAGGCCTATCCAGCGCAGGTTTTGACCATCGACGAGACGGCTGAAAAGGTGAAACTGGGTCTTCGAAGTGGGTTTGACCGACCCCATGCCTCTTTTTTCTTCCGAGCTGGAGGTCAGGCTCAATGGGTTTCACGCACCACATCGCTTGTGGGGGTCTCAACAACGACTAAAGATCCTCTTTCGATTGATCCTTACGCGGGTATTGGCAGTGAAATCGGGGGTCCCCATATTCGTCTCACCGGAAGTGCTACGGTGGTTTTCCAAGACTTTAACGCCTGGTCCAGGAATGAACTGCAAACCACCGTGGGCGTGAAGATCGGCAAGTGAGGGATTCAATCTAAGCATCTGAAAGAGCGAGGATTTTCATTAAAATTTGACCCGCCGCGTTATCTTTGTTAGATC
>JAGWZD010000378.1 GCA_018968995.1 Bdellovibrionales bacterium | reverse complement strand
TGTCCTACCCCTCGTTTACCGGTGCCACTCTAAAGTAGAGATTCTGGTTTAGGTTTTCAAAGGCTGCAGGGGTTTTGTACTTGAGACTTGAATGGGGCCGGTCAAAGTTATAGCTTTTGTACCAGTGACCCAACAGGTCGTTTACTTCGTCCAGGCTGTTGAACCAGTTCAAGTTCAGGCATTCCCTTCTCACGGTTCCGTTGAGTCGTTCGATGATTCCGTTTTGAGTTGGTTTGCCGGGCTGAATAAACCTGATTTCTACCCGGTCAGATGCCCAGTCCTTCAACAGAGAACTTATAAACTCAGGACCATTATCGCAGCGGATATACCGGGGCAATCCGCGTGATTCAACGATCCTGTCCAACACATCAATCAGCTTGGAAGCGTTAATATTGTGAGCAGCTTCGATCCACAAGTCCTTGCGTGAACACTCATCCACTACGTTGATAATCCGGATACTTTGTTGCTTTTCGCCAATCACCCATTCGCTCAGGAAATCCATGGCCCAACCCTCGTTTATTTGCCCGGGTGGCAGTAATTCCTGGAAAACACGCTTGAGCCGGAGTTTCTTTGGCGTACGGTGCAAGCTCAGTCCGGCGTCCTTGTATAGCCTGTGCACGCGCATTTTACCCATCTTTTCTCCCTTGTTTTTCAGAAAAGCAAAGATCATTCGAAAACCCCAGGTCGGATTCGACCGCCTCACTTTTTTCATTAACTGTACGATACTTTCATTACTGTGCCAATTATGCCTCTTGGCCTGTTTGTCGTACAACACTCCCCGGCGAAAACCCAGACAACTGCATATCCCGCGTTTACTCGCGCTTGCGTGCCCGGCGTTAATCCGGCCGATCAAATTCGCCTTTCCCGATCGGCCTTCCTCTTTTTTAATATCTCAACCGCCTCCGATAGCACTTCATGCCTGAGCTGTAATTCAGCATACATCTTTTTCAGACGAAGGTTTTCAGCCTCCAGTTCTTTGAGCCGTTTCTTGTCTTCGTTTTTATCCGTTTCCAACTCATTTTTCCATTTGTAAAACGTCGCAGGGCTAATCTGATGCGCTTCGCATAACTGCTCAACGGTCTTGCTTCCCTTCAGATGCGAGGATACTATGGCCTCCCGCTGGCTTGCGCTAAATCTGCTTTTTCGCATGGTACTCCAGTTTAAGTGTGAAAGTTACGATGAATTACTTTCTCTACTTATTATTGGCACCGCTTTTCGAGGGGTAGGACAAACCCATCACCAAAACTTCAGCGAATATTTGGAATTTTGTAAATATTTTCCTTGTTTTTAGGTTAACAATGGTCCGTAAAGAATTAGCCTTTGTCATGCAGCGATTTTGCCAAGATTATAGAGGTCTAATTTTTCATCTTTTTTCAGTTATAGATTTCCAGGTATAGCTTTCCGGGCACACTCTATATCCGGAGCAATTGTTTACAGTAAAACTCCATCGAAACCACGCTATGTCTTTTTCAGGTTGGCCGTTTAAAAAACGCAACAAAGATGCTGATAAATCGGATCATCTGCCTGTTCAGCCGGTACTTACGCTGGATCAGAAGTATTCATCAGGCCTGCTGCAGGTTACTGACCTTGAGTTTGATTTCGATAAAATAGATTACAAACGGCAGGTCGGGATGATCAGGCAGGCATTAGACAACAGCTTGTTACAGGGGTATCCCGATGATGAAGTTCTCAGTGGTGAGGTGAAACGAGCTCACGATCGAGCCAAGCTCACTTTGCCTCAACCTACTTCTCGGAGGCAATTCGTCGGTTCCAGGGCCGTTTGGGGTCGGCTCAACACACCGTAACTGCCTGTTTTTAATCGGCTTTTGGGCTTCAAGACGCACCCTTCCCGTCTTTGGCGGGGTTTTGGTGGCTGTCTTTCTAAATCACCAGGCGCAACTGCGTGTCTGGTAGTGGAGGAGGCGGTGGCCCCGTCTCGCGAATGTCCGACCGAGGCAACTCCACCCCCATGCGCTTCAAACTGGCCACTGTCTCGTCCCGATGGGTAACCACGGCCACTATTCGCCTCGTCCCTCCGCATGGGCACTTCAGCACGTCTTCCAGAAATGTGCGCCGCTGCAATTCCGCCCAGTCTATTCGCGGCGGCTTCTGTTTCTTTTTCTCCTCGAAGGGTAGCTTTTCCTGCGTCCCGGTGGGAGTTTCCTCCGCCGGCGCCTTCATCAC
>JAGWZD010000026.1 GCA_018968995.1 Bdellovibrionales bacterium | reverse complement strand
TACGCGCCCGAGCTCAAAATAGCCAAAAGATCGCCGGAGTGCAGATTTGGACTGAGTGGAAGGTCCTGTCCGAAGCAATCAGAGCTTTCGCAAACGGGTCCTACGAGATCTGTGAGTCGGCTGCGGCCCTTTTTGGGCGATTTGTGAACAGGAATGATCTCGTGATGACTCTGATAAAGAGCGGGACGAATCAAATCGTTCATTCCCGCATCAATCACCAGAAAGTCCTTCGACTTTCTGGGTTTTCTGAAGAGAACGCGGGTCAAAAGTATCCCTGCATTTGCGGAAATCGTCCGTCCGGGCTCGATGAGCACGCGGAGTCGCGAGCGGAATGATGATTTCAGGCCAAATTCCTGAACAACCAACGATGAATACTTTGAGAGCGAAGGTGAGCTCTCTCCTGAGATCTTGTACGACACGCCCACTCCTCCCCCCAGGTCTACGAACTCTAAAGGGACGCCCAAAATGGACTCAGCTTCTGGGATCATTTTCGCCACCGATTTAAAGGCAGATTTGAGCGGGGTAAGAGACAGAAGCTGGCTTCCAATGTGGATGCTGAGACCGCAGACGTTGATTCTGTCCATCCGCTTTGCTCTGCGAAGGGCTTCCAATAGTTCGTCCCGGTTCAGGCCAAACTTGTTCCTCTTGAGTCCAGTACTAATATAGGGGTGTGTTTTGGGGTCGATATTTGGATTAAATCGAAATGCGACGCGGGCCTTCTGTTTTCCCATCTTTTTCGCAACCGACTGAATTAGCTCAAGTTCCTCAAGCGACTCGACATGAAATGAGTAAATGCCTTTTTCTCCCGAACTTAAGCCAACACGGATCTCATCGGCAGTCTTTCCCACGCCCGAAAACACGATTTTTTCCGGCGAAACGCCTGCAGTTAGCGCACGAAATAACTCTCCTCCCGATACCAGATCGGCACCTGCGCCAGCTTTTGCTAGAAGTTTCAGGATAGCTAAGCTTGGGTTGCTTTTGACTGCATAACAAATCATGAAGTCGCGCAGCGGCCGGAGCCCTTGTTGTAGCTTTTTTAGGGGGTCCAGAAATGCCGCACTTGAATAGACATAGGTCGGCGTGCCTACTCGTGCCGCTATTTCAGCAAGATCTACTTCTTCACAAAAAAGACGGCTGTTTCGATAGCGAAAAAAGTCTAGTGGGGCACTCATCGCGCTGACCCCGGTGTGGCGGTGGGCAATGGGCGCTGCGTGGAGTCCGATCTTTCAGCATTTGCGTGAACTGGCGGTAGCGGCGGCCCCTTTACTCCACAAGACGAGCAAAAGACGAGAAGCGCTGTGAAGACAAAAAATAAAGTGGATACGCTTTGTGATCTCATCAGAACTTTAATCCCATATTTATTCCAAGCTGGTTTGTTCCAGCTTCAAACTGAAGAACCCATTGTGGACCAATTTCAATCGAGGCACCAACACCGATTGCGATCGAGAATGAGCTGAGAAGAGCTAAAGCTTCTGAGTATGCGGGCTCGTCCCCTGAGGAGCTAATCACAAAGGTTTTCATGAGTCCGGCATAACCGTAAACACTCATTAGTGGGTTGAGGAAAACTCCGTAGCGACCCGCAAGGGTGACTGGAGCGAGCGCAAAAGAGTCGCCGTTGTCAGACGGTGTATATCCAGAAAGCTTGGTGAACATCAGAGAAAAGTCCACCCCGGCCGAGTCTTGGAAGCGTGAAGAGTTGAACTTGATGGGGTGCATGAGTGTTTGGGAAAATCGAATTCCCGAGGCCGCAGGAGAAATAATGCCGCTTTCATATCCGGGAAGAATCACTAGGCCCACTCGAAAGGCTATCAGCGACAGCTCTTGTTCAAAGTTTGTAACCTCTTCAATCACTAGGGATTGCAGCTCTAACTCTTCCTCGGAAGTAAGAAAGGCAGAGCCCCGTTCTTGGTCGAGGTTTTCCGGAGGCTCGGCAGTGGCCGCGGCATCATCCTCAGTGTCCGAGGCTTGCAAATCGAGATCGCGAATCTTGATCAGGGCAAGATAAGACTCGCCATTCACAAGCGATTCATCAGGTCCATAAGACCGAACCACCTGACCTGCAAATTCAGAGTCTTTGTAGATCTTTCGGACTTTTAGCGCCACTAACGGGCCGCCGTCGTTTTTAATGAGAACGAGCTGATCCTGCTCGGGAACCTGGCCGGCACTCCTCATGAGAAAAACTTTTCCTGAGGTGGAGCGCCTCACAAGCTTTGCCTCAAAAGATCGGGCTTCAATGGGTGGAAGGGCAAGTGCTTGTTGAACTCCGGCAAGGAATAGTAGTAGTGCTGCCAGAGGCCAACGACACCGGGAGAGTATGCAAGGCATGTCAGGAATTCTATCGGTCGTCCATTTAACTGTCGAGAAATCGGCAGCTTGGATTGCTCTTGTTCTTAACTGTAGGCGCTCTTGCGTCAGCGTTTTGTCGCCGGCATTCTTTGTATTTCTATTACTGACACTAGCCGCCCTCACGGGGGCTCAGGCCACTCCTTCTACCTGGGGGCTTACTGAGGAAGATCGCGAACGCTCGGTCATCCTATTAAAGAGGCAGTGGAGTCGTGACCCTGGCTCAGCAGATCTGGCGCTTGATTTGTCTTCTTTGCTTTTGCTTAGTGGTCGCCGCGAAGAGGCTGCTCGAACGTTGCTTGCGACTTATGGGCAGAGCTCAAAAGAGCGAGATCGCAATCGACTCGAGCAGAAAGTTCGAGTGATCTCTCGGGCGTTTGTGACTGCCAGCGGGGCACGAGAATATCAAGGAGCTGTGAATGCCATTCTGGCAGGAAATTTCAGATCTGCACTTGCTCGACTTGAGTCCGTGCTGGATTCTGAGCATCAAGTCTTTGATGCCTTGGTTCGCAAGGGTCAAGTTGAAGCAATCTTGGGCAATTGGGACTCTGCAGCGGAGAGTCTTCGACTCGCGGGTCAGCTCAATCCGTTCGAGCCCGAGCTAAAAATCTGGTTGGGACACGTGCTCATTTCTAGAGGGGAAAAGACGGAGGGAGCTCAGGAGGTTTTTTCCGCCTGGAGAGCGGGGGGTGCTGAGCAGCGCGACCGCCCCCACTGGCGTGCTTGGATGGTCGACGCCCTGGTTGCATCGGGCCGTTCCTCAGCGGCAAGGAAACTCCTTGCTGGCCTAGCCCAACAGAACCCGGCTCAGTGGAATTCCGAGACGGGCTGGCTTTTATGGGCCCTGATTCGTCTGGAGCCGTCCTCGAAGCCCCAGGTCAGGCGTTTTTTGAATCTATTTCCCGGGGGCTATCAGCGTTTAGCAGGGAAATCAGGAATTGATTTGGGGTGGTGGGACCCCAAGGTTTTTGACGCCAGTCGTTAAACGCACGAAAAGACAGGTGAAACGAGGCTGGGGTGGCGGGGGGTCAAAATTTGGCCCCCCGGCTTGACGGGGCGGTGCGGCCAACCTAAGACCTGCGGTACTGAAAAGTTCACGGGGGTGGATAGTGTTCAGTCAGAAGATCTTCATTGCGATTGCTGGAAATATTGGAACGGGGAAGACGACCCTCACGCAGATGCTGTCGCGTCGTTTTGGTTGGGCTCCGCATTTTGAGTGTGTTGCCGAAAACCCTTATCTGTCTGATTTCTACGCCGACATGTCTCGCTGGTCTTTTCCTTTGCAGGTGTTCTTCTTGAATCATCGTTTCAAGGCCCATCAGAAGGTCACCACGGGAACAGATAGCGCGATCCAGGATCGTAGTATCTATGAGGACGCAAATATTTTCGCCCGAAACCTGTACGAACAGGGGCAGCTCTCCGAAAGAGATTATCGAAACTATATCGACCTTTATCAAACGATGGCGTCTTTTTTGACCCCGCCAGACCTGGTGATTTACCTCAAGAAGTCCCTTCCAAAGCTGAAAGAGCGAATCGCTAAAAGAGGGCGCGACTATGAAAAGGGAATTCCAGACGATTATCTGCAAAGCCTAAATAGGTATTATGATGACTGGATGAGCACTTATGACCTGGGGAAGAAGCTTATTATTCCTAGCGACGACTTGGACTTTCTTCACAATCCAGAACATTTTGACCAAGTCTGCTCGAGGATTTTGAGCGCCCTGGATCAACGAGATCTATTTTTGGAGCGAACATCTCATCAGGAAATTGCTCAAACTGCGCTGAGTTTGGGCTGAAAACAACCCAAGAAATACAAAGGCCGACCGGGAAAACTCCCGGTCGGCCTTTTTGTTTATTAGCGAATCGGTCGAATTAGTTTCGCTTGAACGATGTCAGTTCAAGCGTCATGTTTCCAAACGTAGTCGCCATGATCTGCTTCAGGGCGCCGTCTAGCGCTGTTTCGCTGGGGTTTGCCCACATTTCAATTTTTGAAACCTGTTTTGTTTTCGCGACGATGTGGATCGAGGAGAAGGTTCCAGCGGGTACGGTGACGTCAGCGTAGTCCTGAGAAATGACTTCCACTTTATCATCGGGAATTTGAACTTCTTTTCCGTTCTGAATCATCTTGAGGATCTTTCCATCAGCCTTGTTGATGAGAACATCAGCTGTCTGGTTTTGTCCCATGATATTGATGTCCTGGTGCAACCAAAGGGCTGTACCTTCGTCTTTATTTACGCTTTTCACCATGGTGCCTTTTCCAAACACCATGCTGAGTTGGTAGCTCATGGTATCGCCGACCTTCCAATTGATCAGGTCCAGCGGAGTGACGGTGCTTAGGGCTTGCAGCTCAAGCGAGGTGAGATCGGCTCGGGCCGGAGTGGCGGCCAGGAAAAGGGCGAGAGCGGCAGCGGAGCCAGAAACAAATTTTTTCAAAAATCTGTTTAAGTTCATGTGGGAATCCTTTCTTGTTGAGTTATTCCTCAAGAATCATTCATTCTTGGAAAACAACCGTAACCTCTATCGATTTTGTGATGAAGGCAAGAGTAACGGCATGAAAAAACACGTTTGGGCAGAAAAATTGACAGAAACAACGCACCGCAAAAGATTTTCTATTCTTCTCGTCATTCTTGCGGTCGGATTTGGGGGCTGTGCCTCTCCCCAGGGTCGAAAAGACCTCTCTTCTTCGGATCGTTTAGAAAAGGAGAGGATTCTTGGAGACCGCTGGGCCTCGGGTATTGGAGGATTACTTCTTCAGCGTGAGGACCCGGTTCTGGTTGAGAAGATGGCCGCCATGGCTGGAAAGCTGGGGGTTTTGAATCCCCCTCGAATCACTCTTTTATCATCTTTGCCTGCGCAGCAAAGAACTCCAATCTTTGTTCTTCCTGGCTATCGTTGGTACTTTTCTTCGGGCGCATTAAGGTCTTTGCGCTACGAAAACGAGCTAGCTGCGGCGCTTGCAGCGGCACAAGCACTCAGTGAGCGCATGAGTGTTCGATCCGAGGAACTCATCGCTGAAATGGCGGAGCAGGGCACTACCTCGCCGCGCGTCACTCTTCCAAAGTTCACGGATTCGGAGTGGCGCTCGGTGAATCTACGGATGGTCGATCTGCTTTATAAGGCGGGATATGATCCCCGCGGGGTTCCCCGATTTTGGCAAAGGACGAAATCGGAATGGAGCGGAATGTCACCAGACTGGTCGATCATCCTGCAGGAAGAGGCAATTGCTCAGATCTCCCGAAAGGTTCCGCTGATGAATCCTGTTGTGCGGTCCACTGAATTTGGAGAAATTGAAAAGAGGCTCAAAAAGTTGTGAAGTCCTTAATTTTGCCCGCTGGGGCAGTGGAAGAGATCAGGAAGATCATGGAAAAACAAATTATCGATTTCGTGTCGAACTCGAGTTCTCAGCTACAGTCTCTCGTGAAGCTTCCGGGAGATGCGAGTTCCAGAAAGTACTACCGCGCGACCTTCAAACAGCCCGAGGGTTTTGCCGGAGCATTAAGTTGTATCGTGATGCGGACGGACCCTTTCGTTGAGCAAGGCTTGGAGCTTCCATTTTTGGTTGTTCGGAGCCATCTGCATGACTCTGGTGTTCGTGTGCCTTCCGTTTACAACCTAGATCCAGCGAGAGGTTTAATTTTACTGGAGGATCTTGGAGACGCCACGCTGCTTCGGGTCCTTCAGGAGTGTGCCAACTCAGAGGTCGAGCGGCACTATTACGAGCGAGTGATTGACTCCTTGGTGCAGTTGCAGACAAAGGCGGGCCCAGCTCCCGGCGCGAAAAGCATCGATGCCTTTCGTCTGGAGTTCGATCAAGAAAAGCTCATGTGGGAAGTTCGTTTCACATTCGAACACTTTTACGAAAAATATCTCAAAAGATCGATACTACCGGCGCACCGAGCGGTGATGGAAGAGGGTTTCATAGAAATTTGTGCTCGGCTGGCTTCTGAGCCTAAGGTTTTAGCGCATCGAGATTTTCATAGTCGTAATGTGATGGTTCTTTCGCCAGAGGGATCTAGGCCTTCTGTTGACTCTGAGTTTGTGATGATTGACTTTCAGGACGCCAGAATGGGCCCAGCCCAATACGACTTAGCATCTCTTTTGAAAGACAGTTATTACCAGCTAGAGGAGTCGCAGATTCAGCGTCTGATCGATTATTATATCGCTCGCTATGAGGCCCTCTCTGGAAAGGCGTTAGACAGAAGAAGATTTATAGAGATTTTTGATCTGATGGCAGTGCAAAGAAACTTTAAAGCTATCGGTAGTTTTGCATCTTTTTTGAATCGTCGCGGCGACGCCAGCTACTTGAAATATATTGGGAATACTTTCGAAAATATTCGACGAACTCTTTTGAAGTATCCTCAGTACTCCGCGCTTCGGGAGACTTTGTTCCATTACTACTACTTCTAGTCAGCGCGCATCATCTCAGACTAGTAAGGCAATGCTCATGGCGGCAGGGTTAGGCACCCGACTGCGTCCATTTAGTGAGTCTATTCCAAAGCCGTTGACTCCCATTCTCGGAGTTCCATCGAGTGCGTTTGCTCTTGATGCTCTAAGGCTCGGCGGCGTTGATCGCGTGGTTGCAAATCTGCATTACTTGCCCCGCGAAACAGAGCAGGGGCTGCTCGAGATTTGTGGGGGTCTAAAATTCAGCGACGAAACTGCGTCGCTTCTAGGAAGTGCTGGTGGAATAAAAAAAGCGCTGCCCGCGCTCGAGGCTTTTGGGGGTTCTTCTAGTTTTTTTATCGTTAACGCCGACACGCTTTGCTCACTTCAGCTGGATCATTTGGCGGCAACGCATGAGCGCCTCAAACAAACTAGGGGTGTCACCATTACAATGGCGCTTTTGAATCGCGAGTCCATTTCAGATCAGCGCTATCGAGAAATCTTGATCGACCCCACAGAAGAGTTAGTGATCGGTTTAGGCCAGCAGACGGGCTTAGGAAAAATGTACACCGGTGTGGCGGTCCTAGAGCCAGAGGCCTTGGCCAATGTTCCAGACGGTATTCCCTCAGACTTCGTCGACACTATTTTGCGCCCAGAGATGAGTGCGAATCGTGTGGGGGCACATCACTTCTCGGGCTTATGGTTAGATGTGGGTTCTCCAAAGCTTTGGTGGGAGGCGCATCTGCAAGTGATGCGGCAGTTTGAAGAAAATCGACTCCCTCACTCGTGGAAAGGACTGATCGAAAAAGAAGCTAAAACCTTGGGGCGGCGCGTTTGGACACGGCGTACAAGCTCACTCGATCGTGTGCCAGAGGGTTGGGTTGGTCCCTGCTATTGGGATGGTCGGGGTTCCGTGCCGAAGTCGCTGGGTCCGCGATCGATTTTTTATGGTTCCATTCCTGAGGGTTTGGATCCCAGTGATGCTATCGGTGCGGCCGGACACTGGATAAAGTTTTAGTGGTTTATTGAAGATCGGATATTTTTTTAAAAATCCGCGACCAGTTCGCTCCAGGGGTGATTTGTCCAGGAGGTCCGAATCCGTTGGCCCCTGTCCACTGGCCCCCGAGTGCGTGGCCTAGAAGTGATTCTTTAGCCAAGAAAGCGAAAGCCGCAGCTTCCATGTCTTGAGCCGAAACCCCCAGTTCCTGACAGTTTTTTATTTCCACAAACCATCCCAAACTCAGTAACTCAACATGAATACACTCGAGGAGAGTCTTGTTTTGAGCGCCACCGCCGCAAAAGTAGATGGTCTCTAGCGGCAGTCCCTTTTTGAGAATATTTTGAGAGTATTCGTTTGCAATACTCTTGGCAGTTGCCAGGGTGGCTGTGGCTGCAGCATCGGCAAGTGGGAGCTTTTTCAGGTTCCGAAAAAACTGAGCTGCCGAAAATTCATCTCGGCCTGTAGACTTCGGCGGTTTCTTTGCAAAAAAGGGATGCCTTAGAAGTTTTGAAATAGAGCGCGAGTCTGGCGTTCCCAGGCGAGCAAGCGTTCCGCCTCGATCCAGCACCAGTTTTCCACGGCTTGCGCGATAAACAGCCAAGTCAATCCAGGCGTTTCCGGGGCCCGTATCCCATGCCCTTACTCCAAGCGTAGGGTGAATGTAAGTGAGGTTACTGAATCCTCCCAGGTTGTGGATGGAACAACCATGTTTTGATGCGCCAGAGGATTCGGCTAGGATTTGGTGGAAGCGTGGAACGAGAGGCGCCCCTTGGCCCCCGGCAGCCATGTCTCCCGTTCGAAATTGCGAAACAACGGTGAGACCTGTTTCTGCGGAAATGACCGAAGGATCTCCAAACTGCAAAGTGCCAACTCCGGGGAAGTGCGCCAGTGTCTGACCGTGATTTCCAATAACATCGATCTGTACTGATGCCTTTCGCACGATGCCTTGGGCTGCGGCGGAGTAAAACCTACCTAGGTCTCGATTCAGTTCAATCCAGTCTCGAGAGCGATGCTCTGTGTTGGGTTCTTGGAATCGAAAAATTCGACTTCTGAGGTCTGTGGGGTATTTTTTTGAGAAGCGAGATAAGATTTTAAATTTCTTTTTTTTGAATTCTACACAGACCGCGTCGAGGGCGTCGCAGGAAGTTCCGGTCATAATTCCTAAAATGATCATATTCTATGAGGCACCTTTTGGGGTTGAGCGGAGTTCGTGATGGCGCTCTCGGGGCAAACAGCAATACAGTTGCCGTGCCCGTCGCAGAAATCAGTGTCGATCGCGAAAGTCACGGGACCAATGACGATTGCTTGGTTGGGGCACTCGTCTAAGCAGGCACCACACCGAGTGCAGCGAGAATTGATTTCGGAGATGAGAGTCACTCTTCTATTATGAGAGTGCAGTGAGTTCATTGACAAGGCTGCGCCTCACGGGAGACCTTAGTATGATGAGGGTCATTCATCTTCCACGGTCGCTGTTGTTGTCTTCGTCAGCACTATTTGTTCTGGTTCCCGTGGCTGTTCTGACGAGAGCTGTGTTTTCTTCACACGCCTGGTGGGATCCTCCACTGGCAGAGCTTGCTCTCTGTGGTTGGGCTACTCTTGGGGTTGTGGCGCCAATTTCTTGGCGACTTGCCATGGGAAGGCGGGGCGCCTGGGAGATGTTGGCTGTAGTAAGTGTGCTCGTCTGTGGCTTTTTGGTGTTGAGATCGGCCTGGATGGGCGCGGCAGCTCAGGCATTATGGGCGGTGATGACGAGTGCTCTTTGTGTGGCACTTTTGTTTTGGACTCGGTCCGAACTGAATAGAAGCTATTTTAATCCAAATTTAAGCTGGTTTCAGGGCGTTCCTCGAGCGATTCCGCATCTGTACGCCGTAATTCTGGGCTTACCCGAAAAGGCGCGAGAACTTCGAGTGAGTCGACTCGACGAGAAGGGTTTATTTGCCTTTTCGCTCTCCGGTTCAATCACTCCAAGTATCGATGTGGAACTCGAGCTTCGCTACGGTGAGCCTCACGAGGCCCGAAGGACTCGCGTAAAAGGATCTGTTGTGCGACAATTTGAGGGTCGAGCATCAAAAGGGGATTCGGGAGACTGGGGAATTGGCGTGAGGTTTCACCCCCAGAATCCAGATGAGTCCAAGGAGTTTCACGACTTTTTGGGAGCTCTTCGAGGAGAGGGCTACATCCATGAATAAAGTGGCTTTACCGATATTTTTTGCGATTTTTTTCATGCTGACCTCGTGCTCCAAGAGTCAAACGGGGGGCGCTGACCCGAAGGTTCGTCTTCGAGATTACATTTCTCAAAGCTTCGCCGTATCGGGTCCAGAGGATCGAGAGGCTCTCTCTAAGTTTCTTACGGGGCAGGCCAAGGCAAGGTTGGCGGCTTGGAGCGATGAGCAATTTAGAGCGGCTTTTGTCGAAAATAAGCGCCAGTTTGTGAACCTCGTCTTTTCGGAAGTCAGAACTTTGTCTCCTGGCCAGATCAATATTACTTATGAATTAACTTATTTTGATCAGAGCAAGGGACATGACGCTAAGGTGACCCAAAAGAAAATGGCCCAGCTCTCCCAGGATCGAGAGCAGTGGCTCATTGCCGAGGTTCGAAACATTAAAGAATTAATTGAGTATAAAAACGAGATGGCCCTGCCCTAGGGGGTCCATTTTGTTTTAACTATTCCGGGCTTTCATCCGAGACGTACTGCGGAGGAAGTCTGCCTTGAGTTCTGAAAACTCATCTTCTAAAAAGCTGAGCTTGCTGTCGGAGCTCCCTATTCTCGAGCAGCCCCCAGAGGCAGATCAAACGCCAGAGGCTCAAGCCAATATGCTTCTGGAGCTGGACACTCTAGCGACGTTAGCAACTCGATTAAGTGCCGCAGAGTCCCTACTTTCACTGCTAGTGAAGGACATCGTGTTCTCTGATTTTATGCGCGATGTGCTTTTGTCTTTTTTGAAGAGCATTAAGTGTGAGGCAGGATCCATCTTAGAGGTGGACTACACTAGAAATGTTTTGTTTTTCCGGGCCGTAGCGGGCCAGAGCTCGCATCGCTTATCTTCGGTCAGCATTCCTTGGGGTTCCGGGGTTGTTGGTTACGTAGCAGAGTCCAAAAGTCCCGTGATCATTCAGGATACAAATCATGATCCGAGGTACCTTCGGTCGGTGAGTGTTTCCGTTGGTTTTGAGAGCAGAAACCTGGTGGCCATTCCTATTGTGGTTCGTGGCCGGGTATTTGCAGTGCTAGAGCTTTTTAACCGGGTAGGAAAGCCATGTTTTGATGAACAAGACCTGGAGTTGATGACCCACCTGGCTCATTATGCAGCGAGAGTCATTGAGGTCCGATTGATGCTCAATGGTGCTAGAAAAGGCGTTGCAGCATGAGTGGGTCTGCCGCTCGGAAGCTAGCGAGTGCCGATGATTTTTCGATTGAGTATCTCGTCCACGCACTGATGAGTTACGGGGCGTCAGATCTTCATATCAAGACGGGCAGGCCCCCGTGTTTTCGAATTGATGGCAAACTGATACCGGCCAAGAGCGGGCCAATGACTCATGAGAGTATAGAGAGATTGGTTGGGTCTGTTCTAAGCCCAAGACATATCCAGGAGCTTGAGCAAAACTGGCAGGTCGATGCTTCTTTCCGGCTCGAAAATGTGGGGCGTTTTCGATGTAATGTCTATCGCCAACGAAATACTCTGTCTGCGGTGATTCGAATGATTCCATTTCAAACTCTGCGCCTTGAAGACTTGGGCGCCCCAGCCGTACTGAAAGAGCTGGGTCGTCGTGAGAGCGGCATTTTGCTAATTGCGGGACCGACCGGTTCTGGGAAGTCTACAACTCTTGCGAGTCTTGTTCAGTACTTAAACGAGACCCAAGCGATTCATATTATTACGATTGAGGACCCCATTGAGTTTGTATTTCAAGATCTTCGTGCCTCGGTAACCCAAAGAGAGGTGGGCTCCGACACTCGAAGCACTCAAGAGGCATTGCGCGCCGGCCTAAGGCAGGATCCAGACGTGATCGTTGTGGGTGAGATGAGAGACTACGAGACCATTCGTGTGGCTTTGACAGCAGCGGAAACTGGACATCTCGTTCTCTCGACTCTGCATGCCCCAGATGCAACCGGAGCGATCGGACGAATTTTAGATGTGGTTCCCGGTGATGCTCAAAATCAGATTCGCGTACAGCTATCCTCCAGTTTGGTGGGGGTGGTGGCTCAACAGCTCGTTCCGAGAAGCTCTGGTGATGGCAGAGTCCTCGCGGCAGAAGTGATGGTAAATTCTCCAGCCATTCAGGAAGCGATTGCCGAAAACGCATTAGACAGAGTTGCAGAACTGATGGCGAGCTCAAACGACTATTATCAAATGCAGACGCTGAATCAGGCCCTGCTGCGCCTGATTGAGTCTGAGGCAATTACGCTGACAGAAGCGAAAAAAATTTCTCCTAGGCCCGAGGAGCTGGATCAAAGTCTTTCTGGTATTGTCCGGGGTTAGCAGTATCGGGTAATCTTCTTGTCTATGTGGCTCTCTCGCTGGTTGTACGCTTCATTGCCGGCCCAAGTGATTGGGGCAGCCCTCTTTGGTTCTATCGGCATTGCTCTTTTGGGTCCCGTTTGGGGACTGGTTTTCTGTGCTGTCGCAGCCCTGATAGTGCTGTTCGCTTGGCTAGGGCTTGGGTATTTGGCAGAGGCTAGTCTTGAGAATTTTTGGAGCGCTCGATCTGATACTCTTCTTCTTCGGGCATGGATTCGAGCGTTTGAGGAGGTTGGCGCGCCAGTAGTCAGTGCCCCTCTTTTTTTTGTATCAGCGGAGCTTGCGCCAATTTTTGTCTTTTGGAGTGGGCGGGGCGGGCGTCGCGCTATTGTCGTGAGTTCTTCTTGGCTATCGTCTCGCACTGAAGCCGAAGTACGGGCGGCCTTTCGGGGGGCCGTAAGTGGAGGTTCAGACGACGGGTTGCGTTGGAGGGCGGCACATGCCTGGTTTGTGGCTGCTCTGATCCGCAGAATTCCTGAGTCCGTACATGCTGCTCTTTGGCGAACACGCGGGGGCAGTGGCTCAACAGCTTTTCAATGGATGGTCTCCCTTCCGCTTGTGGCTTGGCTGATTTGGGTACAAAAGGCGTTTACACTAAATAGCCCCTCGCAACTCGTGTCCCACACAGAGTTAACGTCTCTTCGCCCCTCCGACCCCGCTCGACGGGCAGCGGCAGAGTTGCTGTCTATAGAGAAGATGGGCTCCGAAAAAACGATCTTGTCCTTCGCTCCACAGGGTTGATATTGCAGCCTTGTGAATTCAATATCTCGTCCCCCCATTCAAAAGCTCGACTTTACGACCTTCATTCTGTCGGTTTCGTCCGCCTCCTTCATGGCGCTTCAGGGTGAGGGGGGCGCCGGAAAACCAGATCTTCTGATGGCCAAACAAAATATCGATTTATTGGAACTCATGCAGGAAAAAACAAAAGGAAACCTGAGTCCGGAGGAGTCTAAGCTGCTCGAGCAGCTTCTGTTCGAGGTTCGAATCAAGTTTGTAGAGGCGCAGGGTCGAACCTAGAGCACAAGTTGGAATTCATGGAGGTTCAAATGATGAGAAGGGGCGCAATTCGAAGCTTTGTGGTGTTGGTTGCGGCGATCTTCATGGGAGTCGTTCAGGTGGCCGGAGCCCAGGATATCGTGCCTGGCGGCCAAAATGTTTACGTGGAACTTGCTCGTCGCGTAGTTCCATCTGTGGTCAATATTTCGACTCTGACCAATATTCGTAGAAATAACTCAGGGCCACAACAAGACCCATACCGAAAATTTTTCGAGGACTTTTTTAAATATCACGGTGGCGGCCCGGGATCACGGGGTTTTGGTGGTGAGGAAGATGGTGAAGAGGGCCCTTCAATTCCTGGGGGTAAAGGACCTCAGGCGATGTCGCTCGGAACTGGATTTATTATTGATTCGTCTGGTTTGATTCTCACGAACAACCATGTGGTCGCCGGCGCAGATGAGATCAAAATCACTTTTACGGAAGACGCTGATGAGAAGCCCACAGACGGAGAAGTTGTGGGAAGAGATCCAGAGCTG
>JAGWZD010000377.1 GCA_018968995.1 Bdellovibrionales bacterium | reverse complement strand
TGGGCTATCTCCGCCACTGGAAGCGTTACCGAGTGGGGATCCAGTGCCTGAACCTGCTTAACCGAGAATACGAGGACGTTTACGGCTTCTCTGTGCTCCCCCGATCGGTGTTCGCCCACTTTGGTCTCAACTTCTAGAATCTAAGGCTCTTCTTCCTGTTCTTCCTGAAGCTCGAGCTGCCGTTCATTGAGATCCTTGTAATAGGGATCGTCTTTCGGCTTTCGCATATTGAGGTATTTTGAACGCTCTTTGGCAAGGTCGCGGCTTTGGCGCTCTCCCCGCACCTGTTTCTTTTTTTCGACCATCTGCTGTTTGCGGGATGGTGAAAAGGTTCCGTTATTCATGTCGCTGAGATTCGTAGGTCCGTTGGCCCACGAGTGGGAAAGAGTGAGCGATAGAAGGACGAGTGCAATGACCGATTTCATGGTCTACCTCCTGGTCCTTCTAGTATGGGCCCTGGGGGCCTAGGCCGGGCCGGAGTTTGAACCAACGGAACAAGTCAGTTGAGATTCTTTGGGCGCTCTTCAACGCAGCAGCCGGCTTCGTGGGATTCGATTTCATCCTCTAGACTGGCCTTGTACGCCGCCAGCTGACTGTTACTTAGGCCGAGGGAGGTGGAAAGAGTATCACTCAAGGTCGGCGAGTTGACCTTCACCTCAAGGCCAAGCTGCTCCATTTCCGCCGCGAACTTGTAGGCCTTTTCTGATTCGGCCACGTCGCACTCAAAAAGGACTTGGTCGGTTCCCAGATCGAGAACCCGAACTTTTGACTTTTCTTTTTCCATGGCTAGATGTTAGGTATCCCACCACATGTTTGTCAAAGGGAGGCGCGTGGGAATGGTCTTGTGGCTGGATAAGAATACGTTCGCGACGGGATTGCTTGAACGCGCTTTCAAGAGTGTGGGGGCGCCCTTTTATTCTATCGCCGATCTCTCTGATTTTTCTTACCTCGTGGCCGATCTCAGGCCAAGCGTGATCGTGCTCGACGTGGCGACCTACCTGGAGTTTCGCGAGGTCTTCGACCGGCAGTATCAGGGGACACCGGAACTGCGCTCACTTCCCTTCGTCCTAGTCGGGGAAGGGGAAGTCCCTGGAGTGAGCACCGTCATTGGCCGCATCACCAGGCCCTTTGATCCCTTTCAGATTTCTGGCCAGATTCGCACTTTGCTGAACGCTCAATAGGTCTATAATAGATCTATGAATAAGCGCGATCTCATCGTCATCATCACGGGGATCAGTCTTACCCTACTGATCTTCGGGCTGACTGTTTACTTCCGGAGTGGAGCCTTCCGCTAGAACCATTCCGAACCTCGACAAAGGGTATCTCTCCGATTGAGAGATGAAGAAGGTCGAGAGCTTTTTATCCATCACCGAAAGCAGCACGTCTGCGAGCTCATGGTAGTGTGAGTGAATCCACTGGGCGGCGAAGTGGTTCGGCACTTCCAGCAGGAGGACGTTGTCTGAGATAACTACGGGCCTTACATCCTTAAACCACTGATGATGAATTTCCGGACCAAGCACGTCGCTCAATTGCTCGGAGAGAATCGACCAGAGGTAGGAAGCCTTGACCACCGGGTGGGCGAGGTTGAGGCTTTTCTCTTTGAGCTGGGCCTGGCGTTGAGTCCAGCGTTTCTTCAATGTTGTTGGTCGATTTATAGTCCGTGATTTCTTCATAAAGGGAGACCGAGGTTAAGGTCTTTAGGAAGAAAGCACAAGCGAATTTTAGGACGTCGGCCGATTTTGTTCCCACTCTTTCGCCTCTGACGGGGCGAGGATGTAGCCGCTTAGGCCGAGCTGCTGAAAGATGAAATCCGGGATCCTGATTCGATAAAAAATTCCTTGCTCGTGTGCCACGGTGTTCAGAATGTTCGCATTCCCACGCACTCGCGAATGCGCCTCACCGGCCTCATAGGGGATGAAGAGATCATAGTGGTCCTGCTTCGAAAGGAAATATTCGATAATGTGCTGACGCAGGTTTTTCATGTCCTCTTCATTGTAGGACGAGACGAGGAACGAGTTCGGATAGTTTCGCATGATGATCCGCGCCCGGACCGGATCATTCAGTAGGTCCTTTTTATTAAAGACGATGAACTGCTGTTTTTCATCGACGCCTAGCTCTTTCAGGACTTCCTGAGTGACCCGCAGGTGCTTGGCGTAGTTGGGGTCAGAGATGTCACAGACGATGACGAGGAGATCGGCCTCAAGTGCAGATTCGAGGG